>NZ_JBSSLX010000109.1:0-18390 GCF_053890995.1 Micromonospora sp. I033
CGCGGTGTTGCCCAGCCGCCCCTCCCCGACGAACCCGCCGCCGACGCTGTCCCCCCCCCCGCCCCGGCCGGTGACCGGCGACGCGGGTGGCGGTGCCGCGGGCGGGGCCCCCCCCCCCGCGTCGCCGGTCACCGGCCGGTACGGGGTGGTGAACAGCTTCGACGGCGGGTTCATCGGTGAGGTGCGGCTGGTCAACACCGCGGACGGGGCGCGGGGGTGGACGGTGCGGCTGACCTTCCCGCGCGGGCGGCTCGTGGCCGCCTGGGTGAGCGGTGCGGAGCAGGGGAGCGGCGGCTTCACCGACGGCGTCTTCACGTACCGCAGCGGGGCGGACCTGGCGCCCGGGGCGTCGGTGGCGTTGCAGTTCCACTTCGAGCACACGGGCACGACCCGGCCGACGAGCTGCACCGTCGACGGCGCGGGCTGCTCCGGACTCTGATCCACGGCCCGGCGCGTTGCCGGGTTTCGCAAGACGGCTGCTTTGTTGCGACTCTGTTTGCAAGGTATTGCAGAATGTTTCGACGAGGGCTAGCGTGCGGGCGAATCAGCGACCAGAGAAAGGCCGTCGATGAAACCCCCGCCGATATCCCGCAAGGCGCTGGCCGCCTTGGTCTCCTCCCTCGTGCTCACCCTCGT
Organism: Micromonospora sp. I033; assembly: GCF_053890995.1. Classification (NCBI taxonomy): domain Bacteria; kingdom Bacillati; phylum Actinomycetota; class Actinomycetes; order Micromonosporales; family Micromonosporaceae; genus Micromonospora; species Micromonospora sp. I033. The sequence goes on from NZ_JBSSLX010000109.1 coordinate 637, forward strand.
CGGCGTGCCGGTGGCCCTCCACCAGCTGGGTGCCGACGGCAGCGATCGCCCCGCCACCCCGGACGTGCTGGCCGCCGCGGGCGCCGCGCAGTGGAGCCGGGAGCCGTCCGCCGAGACCCTGCTCAAGGCCGGCAGCAACAGCGCGAAGGCCGAGCAGTTCTACTTCGTCCTGCCGGACCGCTTCGCCAACGGCGACAAGCGCAACGACACCGGCGGGCTGGCCGGCGACCGGCTCAGCACCGGCCTCGACCCCGCGGACAAGGGCTTCTACCACGGCGGTGACCTCAAGGGGGTCATCGACCGAATGGACTACATCCAGGGCCTCGGCACCACGGCCATCTGGCTCGCCCCGATCTTCAAGAACCGCCCCGTGCAGGGCACCGGCGCGGACGTCTCCGCCGGCTACCACGGCTACTGGATCACCGACTTCACCCAGGTCGACCCGCACTTCGGCAGCAACGCCGAGCTGAAGAAGCTGGTCGACCTCGCCCACCAGCGGGGCATCAAGGTCTACCTGGACATCATCGTCAACCACACCGCGGACGTCATCCGCTACGCGGAGGACAAGTACGGCTACGTCGACAAGAAGACGTCCCCCTACACCGACGCGCAGGGGCGGGCCTTCGAGGACCGCAACTACGCCGACGGCACCCGGGCGTTCCCGCGGGTCGACAGCGGGTCGTTCCCGTACACCCCGACGTTCGCCAGCGCGGCCGACGCCAAGGTCAAGGTGCCGGCGTGGCTGAACGACCCGACCATGTACCACAACCGGGGCGACTCCACCTTCGCCGGTGAGAACAGCGAGTACGGCGACTTCTTCGGCCTCGACGACCTCTGGACCGAGCGTCCCGAGGTGGTCCGCGGCATGACCGACATCTACGCGCAGTGGATCGGCAAGGCCGGCGTCGACGGGTTCCGCCTCGACACGGTCAAGCACGCCAACCTCGACTTCTGGCCGCAGTTCACCCGGGGCATCAACGCCGCCGCCGCCAAGGCCGGCAAGCCCGACTTCTTCATGTTCGGCGAGGTCTACAGCGCGGACCAGCAGATCGAGTCGACCTACGTGCGGCAGGGCGGCCTGCCGGCCACCCTCGACTTCTCGTTCCAGGAGGCCGCGCGGGGCTACGCCGCCGCCGACGGTTCGGCCAAGGCGCTCGCCGACGTGTACGCCAGGGACGACCTCTACGCCGCGCGGGACACCGGCGCCAACCGGCTGACCACCTTCCTCGGCAACCACGACATGGGCCGGATCGGCTCGTTCATCGCGGCCGCCGGCGGGGACGACGCCAGCCAGCTCCGCCGCGACCAGCTCGCCCACCAGCTGATGTTCCTCACCCGCGGCCAGCCGGTCGTCTACTCCGGTGACGAGCAGGGCTTCACCGGCCCCGGCGGGGACAAGGACGCCCGGCAGGACATGTTCGCCAGCCGGACGGCGGACTACCTCGACGACGACCTCATCGGCACCACCCGCACCCACGCGAGCGACCAGTACGACGCCACCCACCCGCTCTACCGGACCATCGCCGAGCTGGGCAGCCTGCGGCAGGCGCACCCGGCCCTGCGGGACGGCATCCAGGTCACCCGGTACGCGGCCGACGGCCCCGGCGTCTTCGCCTTCTCCCGCGTCCTGCCGAAGGAGCGCACCGAGTACGTCGTCGCCGTGAACAACGCCGCGACCGCGCAGACTGTCACCGTGGACACCTGGTCGGCCGGCGCCACCTTCACCGGCGTCTACGGCGGCGCGGGCACCGCGACCGCCGGCGCCGACGGCAAGCTGGGCGTCACCGTGCCGGCCATGTCGGCCGTCGTGCTCAAGGCCGACCGGGCGATCCCGCAGGCCGGCGCGGCTCCGACGATCACGCTCACCGAGCCGGGCGACGCCCCGGTAGCCACCAGGGCCACCGTCACCGCGCAGGTCACCGGCGACCCCCTCGCCACGGTCACCTTCGCGGCCCGGGTGCCGGGCGGCAGGTGGACCCTGCTGGGCAGTGCGCACAAGGCCCCGTACACGGTCCACCACGACCTGACCGGCCTGGCCGGCGGGACGAAGGTCGAGTACAAGGCCGTGGTCCGCGACGGCAAGGGGCGCGTGGCCGCCGCCCGCACCACCGGCGTGGTCGGCACCCCGGCGCAGAGCGCGTCGCGGGACTGGGCGGTCGTGCACTACCAGCGCCCCGCCGGGGGATACGACGACTGGGGCCTCTACACCTGGGGCGACATCGACCCGGCCTACCAGACCGAGTGGCCCAAGGGGCAGCCGTTCGCGGGTGAGGACTCCTTCGGCCGGTTCGCCTGGGTCAAGTTGAAGCCGGGCGCCAAGTCGGTCGGGTTCCTCGTGGTCGACAAGGACGGCAACAAGGACGGCGCGAACGACCGCGCCATCGACGTGACGCAGACCGGTGAGGTCTGGGTCAAGCAGGGCGACCCGACCCTCTACCCGACCCGGCAGGCGGCCACCGGCGAGCCCGACCCGCCCGTCGACCAGAACACCGCCGTCATCCACTGGCGCAAGGCGGACGGGAACTACGACGGCTGGGGCCTGCACCTCTGGGACGGCGCCGCCAACCCGACCGACTGGGGCAACCCGCTGAAGCCGGAGAAGACCGACGCGTACGGCGCCGTCTTCCGGGTGCCGCTCGCGGCCGGCGCCACCGGGCTGAACTACATCGTGCACAAGGGCGACGAGAAGGACCAGCCCGACGACCAGCGGCTGGACTTCGCCACCGCCGGGCACGAGATCTGGCTGCTGGCCGGCGTCAAGGGCCGGCTGCTGCCGCCGACCTCGTCCGGCGTCGCGAAGGACCTCGACATCACCAAGCAGAAGGCGCAGTGGATCGACCGGTCCACGGTGGCCTGGCAGACCGGGCCGACCGACGGCAAGCGGTACGCCCTGGTGGCCGCCCCGGCCGGCGGGCTCGGCATCGCCGACGGCGAGCTGACCGGGACGTACACCACGCTGCCGCTGCGGGCGGGGCGCAACGGGCTGACCGAGGCCCAGCGGCAGGCGTACCCCCAGCTCTGGGCCTATCGCGCCTTCACGCTGGACCGCGCCGACCTGGCCAAGGTGCCCGCGGCGCTGCGCGGCCAGCTCGTGGTGACCGAGCGGGACGCCGAGGGCCACCTGCTCGGCGCCACCGGGGTGCAGATCCCGGGCGTCCTCGACGACGTCTACCGGGCCGCCACCCGGGCGAAGCTCGGCCCGACGTTCGCCGGCACGGTGCCCACCCTGGCCGTCTGGGCGCCCACCGCCCGGAAGGTCTCGCTCCAGCTCTTCGACTCGCCGGCGGCCGAGCCGACGACCGTGTCGATGCGCCGCAACGACACCACCGGCGTCTGGTCGGTGCGCGGCACGAAGGGTTGGACCGGAAAGTACTACCGCTACCAGGTCGAGGCGTGGCAGCCGGCGGCGCAGAAGGTGGTCACCGCCGCGGTGACCGACCCGTACTCGCTGGCCCTCGCGCCGGACTCGACGCACAGCCAGATCGTCGACCTGGCCGACCCGGCGCTGGCCCCGGACGGCTGGGCGAACCTGCGCAAGCCGAAGGCCGTGCCGTCGGCGAAGGCGCAGATCCAGGAGGTGTCGGTCCGCGACTTCTCCATCGCCGACACCACCGTGCCGGCCGACCGGCGGGGCACCTACCTCGCGTTCACCGACCCGAGCACGGCCGGGATGAAGCACCTCCGGGCGCTCGGCGACGCCGGGGTCAACTACCTGCACCTGCTGCCGGCGTTCGACTTCGCCACCATCCCCGAGAAGCGGGCCGACCAGGCGCAGCCCGCCTGCGACCTGGCCGCGCTGCCGCCGGACTCCGACGAGCAGCAGAAGTGTGTCGCGGCGGTGGCCGGCAAGGACGGCTACAACTGGGGGTACGACCCGCTGCACTACACCGTGCCGGAGGGCGGCTACGCCGTCGACCCGGCCGGGGCGAAGCGGACCACCGAGTTCCGGCAGATGGTCGCGGGGATCAACCAGGCCGGCCTGCGCGTGGTGATGGACGTCGTCTACAACCACACGTCGGCCGCCGGCACCGACCCGAAGTCGGTGCTCGACCAGGTGGTGCCCGGTTACTACCAGCGGCTGCTGGAGGACGGCACCGTCGCCAACTCGACCTGCTGCGCCAACACCGCCCCGGAGCACGCCATGATGGGCAAGCTCGTGGTGGACTCGCTGGTCACCTGGGCGAAGGCGTACAAGGTGGACGGCTTCCGGTTCGACCTGATGGGCCACCACCCGAAGGCGAACATCCTGGCCGTCCGCGCCGCGCTGGACGAGCTGACGCCGGCCCGCGACGGTGTGGACGGGAAGAAGATCCTGCTCTACGGCGAGGGCTGGAACTTCGGCGAGGTCGCGAACGACGCCCGGTTCGTGCAGGCCACCCAGGCCAACATGGCCGGCACCGGGATCGGCACCTTCAACGACCGGCTCCGCGACGCGGTGCGTGGCGGCGGCCCGTTCGACGGCAACCCGCGGATCCAGGGCTTCGCGTCCGGGCTCTTCACCGACCCGAACGGCGACGACGTCAACGGCTCGGCGGCGGAGCAGAAGGCCCGGCTGCTGCACCAGCAGGACCTCATCAAGGTCGGGCTCGCCGGCAACCTGCGCGGCTACCGGTTCACCGACTCGTCGGGCCGGCCGGTCACCGGCGCGCAGGTCGACTACAACGGCTCGCCGGCCGGCTACACCGCGGCGCCGGGCGAGGCGGTCACCTACGTCGACGCGCACGACAACGAGATCCTGTACGACGCGCTGGCGTACAAGTTGCCGCCGGGGACCTCGGCGCAGGACCGGGCCCGGATGCAGGTGCTCGCCCTGAGCACCGTGGTGATGGGGCAGGGGACCGGGTTCGTGACGGCCGGCTCGGAGCGGCTGCGCTCCAAGTCGCTGGACCGCAACTCGTACAACTCCGGTGACTGGTTCAACCAGATCCGCTGGGACTGCGCCCAGGGCAACGGCTTCGGCGCCGGCCTCCCGCCGGAGCAGGACAACAAGGACAAGTGGCCGTACGCACGGCCGCTGCTGGCCGACCCGAAGCTGGTGCCGGACTGCGCCGCGATCGACCTGGCCGACGCCCGGTACGCGGAGCTGCTGAGGGTCCGGCGTTCCTCGCCGGTCTTCGGGCTGACCACCGCCGACCAGGTGCAGAAGCGGGTCGCCTTCCCGCTCTCCGGCGATCGGGAGACGCCGGGCGTGATCACCATGACCCTGGACGCCCGCGGGCTGGGCGGGACGTGGAAGTCGGTCACCGTGGTCTTCAACGCCACTCCGGAGACGGCGAAGCAGACCGTCACCGGCCTGCGTGGGGCGAACGTGGCGCTGCACCCGGTGCTGCGTGACTCCGCCGATCCGGTGCTCCGGACGGCGTCGTTCGACCGGGCCGGCGGCACGTTCACCGTGCCGGCGCGCAGCGTGGCGGTCTTCGTCCAGAGCTGACAACGGTCACGATCCGGCCCCCTGCCACCGAGGTGGCAGGGGGCCGGATGCTTGCGTCGATCCGTGCGCTGACCGTCGGTCAGTTGAAGCAGTCCTTGACGGTGCCGGCGCAGTTGGTGGGGTCGTTGTTGGTGACCGTGGACTTGTCGTCGAGCTTGACCTTGCCCTCGTTGTTGAGGATGCCGCCGGCGACGCGGTGCAGCTTGGCGGTGTCGGTGGCGGTGTTCTTGGTGACGTGGGTGTTGGTCAGGGTGACCTTGCCCTTGTTGTTGAAGATGCCGCCGCCGTTGAGGGCGGTGTTGCCCTTGATCTCGGTGTCCCGCAGCGTCAGGGTGGCGTTGTCGTCCTCGCCGTCCTCGTGGTCGTCCTTGAAGCCGTCCTCGAGCTTGACGTCGGTGTCGCCGTTGAAGATGCCGCCGCCGAAGCGGTTGGCGGTGTTGTCGACGATCTCGCTGTCGGAGACGGTGGCGGTGGCGTCCGACTCCTTGTTGTCGCGCTCCTTGTTGTCGCCGCCGTTGTTGTTGCCGCCGTTGGAGGACCAGTCCTTCTTCTTGTCCTTGCCGCCGGTGTTGACGATGCCGCCGCCGTCCTTGTCGGCGTGGTTCTTGGCGACGATGACCTTGTCGAGCTTGAGGTCGGTGTCGACCGCGTAGATGCCGCCGCCACTGTCGCAGGCGGTGTTGCTCTTGATCACGGTGAGGGTGATCGTGACGGTGCCGCCGGAGCTGAACAGACCACCGCCGTTCTTGCCGGCCTTGTTGTCCGAGATGCTGCTCTTGGTGCTGTCCTTGCCGTGGTCGGAGCCGGTGATCTCGACGGTGCCGGCCTCGTCGCGGTCCTTGCGGTCCTTGTCGTGGCCGTCCTTGTCGTAGCTGCTGTTGCCCCAGCCGTTGTTCTCGTGGCCGTTCCTGTCGTGGTCGTCCTTCTTGCCCTTGCCGTTGGCGATGCCGCCGCCGTTGCCGCCGGCGGTGTTGTTGTCGACGTGGGAGTCCTTGACCTTGAGGACGCCCTCGTTGAAGATGCCGCCGCCGTCCTCGCGGGCGTGGTTGTCGGTGACCTTGCTGTCTTCGAGGTGGACGCGGCCGAAGTTGGCGATGGCGCCGCCGTTCTTCTCGGCGTTGTTGTCGGTCAGCTTGACCTTGATCAGGTTGGCGCTGCCGCCGCGCTCGACCAGGAGCGCACCGCCGTCGCCCTCGCCCTTCTTGTCGTCACGCTTGTCCTTGTCACGCGAGTCCGAACCCGGCCCCCCCGAGCCCGAGCCCATGCCGGCCGGAGCCGCCAGCGCGGCGGGGGCGGCCTGCACCGCGGTGGCGCTCTGGGCGCCCACGGCGGCCGGCGCGGCCGGTGCGGTCTGCGCGGCGGGAGCCCAGGGAGCGCCGTTGCCCGGAGCGCCGTTGCCCGGAGCGCCGTTGCCCGGAGCACCGTTGCCCGGGCCGCCGTTGCTCGGGCCGCCGTTGCCCGGGGCGCCGCCGCCGCCGTACTTGAACTCGGTGGCGTTGCCGCCCTTGACGGTGAGGTCCTTCAGGGTCAGGTCACCACCGTCGACGACCCGGAAGATCCGGAACGTGTCCTCGGCGTCCCGCTTGATCGTCGAGCCGTTGCCCTTGATCGTGATGTCCTGCTTGATCTCCGGCAGCGCCGCACCGAACTTGCGGTCCTTCACGCTCACCTCGTACGTGCAGTTCTCCGCCAGCTTCAGCGTGCCCCCGTGATCGCGGTTCGCCAGGTCGAGCGCCTCGACCAGCTCGTCGTCGTCACACGGCACCTCCCGGACCGTCCCGTGATCCGCGTCCGGGTCCCACTCACCCCGGTCCCGGCCCTCCTCACGCTTGTCCTTGTCCTTGTCCTTGTCCCGGTCCTTGTCCTTGTCGTCGCCGCGGGCGGCTTCCTCCGAGCCCTTGGCGTCGTCACTGGTGAGCTGGGCGGTCGACCACTTCACGTCGGCGAGCCGGTGAGGGCCCGTGACCCCGGTGGTCGCGTAGGCCACACCCGCGAGGCTGACCGCTCCCGTCAGGCCCACGACGCCGGTGGCGAGCCACAGCCGGCGGCGCCGGAGCGGGGAGACCTTCTCACGGGCGGCGTCATCGTTATTGCGAAGGTAGTTGGACATCGGAGCTCTCTGCCCTCTCCTTGTACCCGACAAGGTCGCTTCGCCACGGCGAGGCGGCCTTCGCTACAAATCGGTTGTAGCTGCTGAAGACCAACGTATGAGAAGCTTCTTCACCTCGTGCCCATATACGAAAAAAACCCGCATAAGGGGTTGGGCGGCGCGGCAGGACCCACGGGGAACCGCAGGTGCGGGAGGGCGTCCGGCCGGCGAAGAGGGCCCGGCGGGGGCGTAAGGCCGCCTGCTGCCCACGGACGGCCGTAACCGGGGCGGCACCACACGAACCACCCGGTGGTGACGCGGTGGGTAGGGGAGCCCCTCCCCGCCGTGGCACGGCGGAAAGGGACTCCCCGGGTTATGTGGTCGTTCAGTTGAAGCAGTCTTCGACGGTGTTGGCGCAGTTGGTGGGGTCGTTGTTGGTGACGGTCGACTTGTCGTCGAGCTCGACCCTGCCCTCGTTGTTGAGGATGCCGCCGGCGACGCGGTGCAGCTTGGCGGTGTCGGTGGCGGTGTTCTTGGTGACGTGGGTGTTGGTCAGTGTGACCTTGCCCTTGTTGTTGAAGATGCCGCCGCCGTTGAGGGCGGTGTTGCCCTTGATCTCGGTGTCGCGCAGGGTCAGGGTGGCGTTGTCGTCCTTGTCCTTGCCGTTGCGCTCGGTGAAGCCGTCTTCGATCTTGACGAGCCATTCGCCGTTGAAGATGCCGCCGCCGAAGCGGTTGGCGGTGTTGTCGACGATCTCGCTGTCGGAGATGGTGGCGGTGGCGTGCTGCTTGTCGTTGGGGTAGCCCCAGTGCTTGCCGCCGGTGTTGACGATGCCGCCGCCGTTTCCGTCGGCGTGGTTCTTGGCGACGTGGACCTTTTCGAGCTTGAGGGTGGTGTTCTCGGCGTAGATGCCGCCGCCGTTCTCGCAGGCGGTGTTGCCGGTGATGGCGGTGAAGGTGATGGTGACGAAGCCGCCGGAGCTGAACAGGCCGCCGCCGTTCTTGCCGGCGCGGTTGTCCGACAGGGTGCTCTCGACGCTGTCCTTGCCCTTGCCGGAGCCGAGGATCTCGACGGTGCCGGCTTCCTCGTCGTGCTTGTCCTTCTTCTTGTCGTCGTTCTTCCAGTCGGAGTTGTTCTGGCTGGAGTTGTTCTGGTCGTAGCCGCGCGGGTCGTGCTTGTCGTGGTCCTTGTCGTTCCTGCCGTCGCCGTTGGCGATACCGCCGCCGTTGCCGCCGGCGGTGTTGTCGTCGACGTGGGAGTCCTCGACCTTGAGCACGCCGCGGTTGAAGATGCCGCCGCCGTCCTCGCGGGCGTGGTTGTCGGTGACCTTGCTGTCTTCGAGGTGGACGCGGCCGAAGTTGGCGATGGCGCCGCCGTTCTTCTCGGCGTTGTTGTGGGTCAGCTTGACCTTGATCAGGTGGGCGCTGCCGCCGCGCTCGACCAGGAGCGCGCCGCCGTCGCCCTCGCCCTTCTTGTCGTCACGCTCGTCCTTGTCACGCGAGTCCGAACCCGACGAACCCGAGTTCTGCCAACCCGAGCCCTGCGAACCCGAGCCCTGCGAACTCCAACCCTGGGAGTCCGGAGCGGCCGGCGCGGCCATGACAGCCGGGGCGCCGTTGCCTGGGGCGCCGTTGGCCGGCGGGGTGGGGAACTGCCCGCCGCCGCCGTACTTGAACTCGGTGGCGTTGCCGCCCTTGACGGTGAGGTCCTTCAGGGTCAGGTCACCACCGTCGACGACCCGGAAGATCCGGAACGTGTCCTCGGCGTCCCGCTTGATCGTCGAGCCGTTGCCCTTGATCGTGATGTCCTGCTTGATCTCCGGCAGCGCCGCACCGAACTTGCGGTCCTTCACGCTCACCTCGTACGTGCAGTTCTCCGCCAGCTTCAGCGTGCCCCCGTGATCGCGGTTCGCCAGGTCGAGCGCCTCGACCAGCTCGTCGTCGTCACACGGCACCTCCCGGACCGTCCCGTGATCCGCGTCCGGGTCCCACTCACCCCGGTCCCGGCCCTCCTCACGCTTGTCCTTGTCCTTGTCCTTGTCCTTGTCCCGGTCCTTGTCCTTCTCGTCGTCGGCCCGGCCGGCGTCGGAGGCGTTCTGCGGCGCGGCCACGTGGTTCTCGGCCACGGGCTTCTTGTCGTTGTCCCGGGCCGCGAGGCCACCCAGCGCCGCCAGCCCGACGACGCCGGTCAGCCCGGCCACGCCGGTGGCGACCAAGAGGGCCCGCCGCCTGTTCGTCGACGGGGTCATCGGGGCCCCGCCGTCGCTGTTCGTTACGTCGTTGGACATCAGAGCCTTCCGCCCTTTCGGTCTACCTAAAGGGGTCGCACCGCCCCAGGTCGAGCGACCAGCTACAAATCGGTTGCAGCCTCTGATCGCCACCGTATGAGAAGGATCCTCGCGACGCGGACGTATCCGAAGAAATCGCGCATTTGACTCACATTCGGCCCGGGTGGCGTGACCGGGGCGTCCGGCCACCAGGAGGACCGTGAGCAGCGCAAACGGCGACGGGCCCGGCGCCGGCGTCGTTATCGCGAGAAACCTCGCAGACGCCGGCGGCGGGCCCGCCGGGGATCGTGCTGTCGGGTCAGCCGGGCAGGCGGGGGCCGGCCTCGCGCTGCTCGGCCAGCCAGGTCTCCACCTCGTCCGAGCGGCGCGGCAGCCCGGCCGAGAGGTTCACCGCGCCGTCGGCGGTGACCAGGATGTCGTCCTCGATCCGCACGCCGATGCCGCGCAGCTCCTCGGGGACCAGCTCGTCCTCCGGCTGGAAGTAGAGCCCCGGCTCGACGGTGAGCACGTAGCCCTCGCCGAGCGGGCCGTCCCGGTAGGTCTCCTTGCGGGCGTTGGCGCAGTCATGCACGTCGATGCCGAGCATGTGACTGGTGCCGTGCAGCGTCCAGCGGCGGTAGACCGTCGACGCCGGGTCCATCGCCTCGTCGACGCTCACCGGCAGCAGGCCCAGGTCCTTGAGCGCCTCGGCCAGCACCCGCATGGCGGTCAGGTGCACCTCGCGGAACGCCACACCCGGCTTGATCACGTCGATGCCGGCCTGCTGGGCGGCGTAGACGGCGTCGTAGACCTGGCGCTGGAGCGGGGTGAACCGGCCGTCGACCGGGAGCACCCGGGTGACGTCGGCGGTGTAGAGGTTGCGGTTCTCCACGCCCATGTCCATCAGCAGCAGCTCGCCCGGGCGGGTCGCGCCGTGGTTGTGCACCCAGTGCAGGATCGTGGCGTGCTCGCCGGCGCCGACGATCGAGCCGTAGCCGACGTCGTTGCCGTCGTGCCGCGCACGCAGCGCGAAGACCCCCTCCAGCAGCCGCTCGGAGACCGCCCGGTCGGCCGGGAGCGCCCGGGCCACGTCCTCGAAGCCGCGGACGGTGGCGTCGCACGCCTCCTGGAGCTGGGCGATCTCCCACTCGTCCTTGACGAGCTTCAGCTCGGAGATCGCGATGGCCAGCTCCCGGTCGCGGCCCGGCTGCCCCTCGGCCCGCGCCCCGTCGTACGGGCGCACCGCGGCGTCGACCCGGGCGTCGAAGCCGCGCAGCACCCGGGTGCGCCCCGGCGCCAGCTCGGCCAGCGCCGCGTCCAGCTCGCTGAGGTCGGCGGTGGGCAGGCCCAGCTCGGTCGACTTCTCCTTCAGCGTCGGCCGCCGGCCCACCCACAGCTCGCCGTTCCGGCTGCGGAAGAACTCGTCGGTGACCCGGGACGACCGGGGCCGCATGAACAGGGTGGCCTCGCCGCCCGGCCGGAGCACCAGCACGCTGTCCGGCTCCAGGTCGCCGGTCAGGTACGCGAAGTCGCTGCCCGGCCGGAACCGGTGGTCGGTGTCGTTGGCGCGTACCTTCTCGGTGCCGGTCGGGATGACCAGCGTCTCCCCCGGGAAGGCCTCGGCCAGCGCGGCCCGCCGCTTGGCGTGGTTGGGCACCTCCGGCCGGGGACCGACCGGCAGCTCCGTGTCCCGCCAGCCCTGCCGCATGAAGGACAGGAACGCCTCCGGGAAGTCCGGGTCGTGCGATTCGGTGCCGTCCGCCGGCTTCCCCTGCTGCGTCCGCTCCTCGGCCATGTCCGCCTCCTTGCGCCTCGTCGCTGGTCCAGACGGTACCGCGCGCGCGGGAGCGCGGAGTGCCTGCGGTGCCGCGACGGTGGCTTCCGGCGCGTGGAAAGATGGCCCCCATGTGCGGACTCCTGGCCTTTTTCAGCGCGCGCGGTGACGCCGCCGCTCACCGCGACCACATCGCCGGAGCACTGGAGTGCCTGCACCACCGCGGCCCGGACGAGACCGGGGTCGAGGTGGTCGGCGACGCCTCCGGCCGGTACGCGGACGGAGTGTTCGCCCACAAGCGGCTGGCGATCATCGACGTGGCGCTCAGCCACGAGCCGCTGCCCTACGCGAACGGCCGCTACCTGCTCACCTTCAACGGCGAGATCTACAACTACATCGAGCTGCGCGACGAGCTGATCCGGGACTACGGCGCCCAGTTCGCCACCAACGGCGACGGCGAGGTGATCGTCGCCGGCTACCACTACTGGGGTGAGCAGGTGCTCACCAAGCTGCGCGGCATGTTCGCCTTCGTGATCTGGGACCGGCAGGAGCGGCGGGCCTTCGGCGCCCGCGACTACTTCGGCATCAAGCCGCTGCACTACCTGGAGACCCAGGACGGGCTCTACCTCGCCTCCGAGAAGAAGGCGCTGCTGCCGTTCGCGCACTCGGCGTACCAGGGCGACGCGGGGATCGACGCCGCCAACCTGAGCCACTACCTGACCCTCCAGTACGTCCCGGAGCCGGGCACGCTGCACAAGGGGATCAGCCGGATCGGGTCGGGGGAGTACCTGACCTGGACCCCGGGCGGCCGGATCGAGGTGCGCCGCTGGTACCGGCCGGTGTTCCGCCCGGCTCCCGTCTCCGACGAGCAGAAGCTCTACCACGAGATCCGGGAGACGCTGCGGGAGAGCGTCCGGATGCACATGCGCTCGGACGTGCCGGTGGGCTCGTTCCTCTCCAGCGGCATCGACTCCACCGCCGTGGTGGCCCTGGCCCGGGAGTTCAACCCGAACATCCTCACCTTCACGGTCGGCTACGACGTGCCGGGCTACTCGGAGATCGACGTGGCCCAGGACTCGGCCCGGCACCTCGACGTGACCACCATCCCGACCAAGATCGGGCCGCAGGACATGATCGAGGCGCTGCCGAAGATTGTCTGGCACCTGGACGACCCGGTCGCCGACCCGGCCCTGGTGCCGCTCTACTTCGTGGCGAAGAAGGCCGCCGAGCACGTCACCGTGGTGCTCTCCGGCGAGGGCGCGGACGAGTTCTTCGGCGGCTACACCATCTACCGGGAGCCGCTCTCGCTCAACGCGGTGAACAGCCTGCCCGGCGGGGTGCAGAAGGGCCTGCGGGCGGTCTCCAAGGCCATCCCGCAGGGCGTGAAGGGCAAGAGCTTCCTGGAGCGCGGCACCACCCCGATCGAGGAGCGCTACTACGGCAACGCCCGGATGTTCACCGAGGAGGAGAAGCAGCACCTGCTGCGCCGCTACGACCCCTCGGTCCGCTACACCGACGTCACCGCGCCGATCTACGCCGAGGCCACCGAGCTGGACGACGTCACCAAGATGCAGTACGTCGACCTCTACACCTGGCTGCGCGGCGACATCCTGGTCAAGGCCGACCGGATCTCGATGGCGCACTCGCTGGAGGTCCGGGTGCCGTTCCTGGACCGCGAGGTGTTCAACGTGGCGGCCGGCATCCCGGTCGACCTGAAGCTGCCGCCCCGCTCCGAGGCCACCAAGTACGCGATGCGCCAGGCGCTGCAGGGTGTGGTGCCGCCGGCCATCGTCAACCGCAAGAAGCTCGGCTTCCCGACCCCCACCCGGGTCTGGCTGCGCGGCGAGATGTACGAGTGGGCCCGCCACGTGCTGGCCACGTCCGGCGCGGGCGACCTCATCGACCTGTCGTACGCGATGCGGCTGCTGGAGGAGCACAAGCGGGAGGAGGCGGACCACTCCCGCAAGGTGTGGACCGTGCTGATCTTCTGCATCTGGCACGCCATCTTCGTGGCGAAGACCCTCGACCCGGGCATCCAGCGCAACCAGTCGGCCCTGCTCACCAAGCCGGTGGTGGGCAGCATGGTGCGCTGACCCGAGCGCGTCGAAGGGCCCCCGGGGTGCGACCCCGGGGGCCCTTCTCAGTGTGGGGTCACCGGCCGGTGCAGGTGACCGTGGGCAGGGTGTTGGTGCCGGAGAAGTTCGCGGTGAAACCGAAGGTCGTGGTGCCCTCCGGTGGGACGCTCCCGTTGTAGGGGGCGTTGGTGACCGTCACCGCCGCCCCGCTGGTGCTCGCCGTGCCGTTCCAGAGCTGGGTGATGGTCTGGCCGCTGGGCCAGGTCCAGTTCGCCGTCCAGCCGCTGTAGGTCCGGGTGCTGTGGTTCATGATCATGACCTCACCCTGGAAGCCGCCCTGCCAGGCGCTGACCACCTTGTACACCGCCATGCAGGCGCCGCCCGGCAGGGTCGGGGTCGGCGTCGGGCTCGGCGAGGTCGGGGTGGGCGTCGGGCTGGTCGGGCCCGGGGTCGGGGTGGTGGGGTTCGGCGACGGGGTGCCGCCGTTGCCGATCCCGGTCACCTCCCCGTTGCCGCCGTCGAAGGTCACGTCCGAGCAGCCGAAGAAGTTCTCCTGGCTGTCCGAGCGGACCCAGCGGGAGTAGATGATGTGCCGGCCGCTCTTGTTGGCCGGCAGGGAACCGGTGAAGTAGTAGTGCCCGTCGTTGGTGCCCACGGCGCCGCGCTGCGGCGGGTTCGTCACCTGCAGGAACGGCTGCTCCTCCAGGTCGCTCCAGGCCAGCGGCCGGGTCGGGCTCCAGCTGTCCTTGGTCACGTAGAAGTAGAAGGTGCCCGGGTGGTGGGCCCAGTTGCTGTAGCGGAACTCGATCGACCGCCCGGCCGTCAGGTGGGTGATCGGCCAGTCGTTGCGAGCCTGGTCGTAGCCGCTGAAGTTCGCGTTGCCGCCGCTGCACAGCTTGCCGTCGGGAATGAACCCGACGGTCCGGCCGCCCGCGTCGGAGCGCAGCACGCTGAACCAGTTGTAGAGCGAGTTGGCCCCGCTCTGGGCGACCGCCGCCGCGCAGGCGGGATTGTTCGGCCGGACCTCCCCGGTCGCCGTGAGGCCGTCCTTCCAGCAGAGGTAGGTCCGGGCGCCCGGGGTCATCGCCGCGCCGTGCGCGGCGGCCGGGTCGGAGCCGGTGGCCAGGGCGAACGCGCCCAGGGCCAGGGTGGCGGCCGCGGTGAGCAGCGCGGCCATACGGGATCGGTGCACGGGAACTCCTGACTCGCGGGGCGCGACCCGCACGGGCCGCCCCGCTGCGACGAGCGGATGCGACGATCGCGGTGTCACGCCCGGCGGTCGGAGTGTTGCCGGGGCCGTCGGGGGACGCGCACCGCCTGCGGTCCGTGCCACGGACCGGTGAGTGCCCTCGCGTCGGCTCGACCCGGCGGCCGGCGGCGCGGCAGCCCCCGCGCCCTTCCCGGCACGTGCCATCCCACCACGTCCCGGGCATCCCGCGCAATAGCCGCCCGTCGATGCGGGCGTCTCGTCGCGCCGGGCCCCGCCATGCGCCAGGATCGGAGGTACGACGGACGGAAGGAGCCAGGATGGGGTACGCGGTGGTGCTCGGCGAGGCGCTGGTCGACCTGCTCGACGCCGAGCACGACGGGGAGCCCGTCTACCGGCAGGCGATCGGCGGCGGGCCGCTCAACGTGGCCGTGGCGGTGGCCCGGCTCGGCGGCGACGTCCAGTTCGTGGGGTCGCTCGGCGACGACACGCTCGCCGCGCGGATCCGAGCCTTCCTGGGCGCCGCCGGCGTGGGGCTGGACGGGGCGGTCACGGTGCCGGCCCCGACGGCGCTGGCGGTCGCCACCTTCGCCGGCCCGGAACCGGACTTCCGCTTCTACGGCGAGCCCCGGTCGTACGCGCTGCTCACCGCCGACGACCTGGACGTGGCCCTGGTCGAGGGGGCGCAGGTGGTCTACTGCGGCTCGATCGTCCTGCTCGACCCGCCGGTGCTGGCCGCCGCGCGCCGTGCCTGGGCGATCGCCGGCGCGCTGCGGGTCTTCGACCCGAACGTGCGGCCCAGCCTGCTCACCGGGCCGGGCGCGCTGGACGACCTGCGTGGGGTGGTCGCCGAGTTCGCCGCGAGTGCCCACCTGGTCAAGCTGAGCGCCGCCGACGCGCGCCACCTCTACCCGCACGAGCCGGTCGAGGGCGTCGCCGCGTACCTCCGGGAACTGGGCGCGGGGACCGTGGTGGTCACCCTCGGCGCGGACGGCGCCCTGGTCGCCGCCGCCGACGACGTGGTACGGGTCCCCGCACCGAAGGTCGACGCGGTGGACGCCACCGGCGCGGGCGACTCGGTGATGGGTGCCCTCATCGCCGACCTGCTGCACGCCGGCGAGCCGGTGGACCCGACCGGCTGGCGGGACCGGGTGGCCTTCGCCCTGCGGGTGGCCGGCCTCGTCTGCGAGTCGCCCGGCGGGGCCACCGCCATGCCGACCCGGGAGGCGGTCGCGGAGCGCTTCCGCTGACCCGCCGCCCGGATCAGCGCGGGCGGGCGAGGGTGAGCACGGCGGTGAGGGACAGGGCGGCGGCGACGGCCAGCACGACGGCCATCGGCACGGCGCTGCCCTCGCCGCCGAACCCGACCAGGGGCGCGGCGAGTGCGCCGACCACCGACTGGACGCCGCCCATCAGCGCGGCGGCGGTGCCGGCGTGCCGGGCGTGCGCGTCCAGCGCCAGCGCGGTGCTGTTCGGCATCACCATCCCCAGTGAGCCGACGAAGGCGAACAGTGTCACCGCGACCACGGCGAGGCTGCCGGCGAGCGCCCCGGTGAGCACGCCGGCCGCGGCCACCACGCCGACCACGAGCGTGGTGACCAGCAGCCGGCGCGGGCTGAACCGGTCGAGCAGCCGGGCGTTCGCCTGCCCGGTGGCCACCAGGGCGAGCGCGTTGAGACCGAAGATCAGGCTGAACGCCACCGCGGAGACCCCGAAGACGTCCTGGAACACGAACGACGACCCGGAGATGTACGCGAACAGACCGGCGAAGGCGAAGCCCTGGGTCAGCGCGTACCCGAGGTAGACCCGGTCGGCGGCGAGCGACCGCATGGTCCGGGCGGTGGCGGCCAGGCCACCGGTGCTGCGGCGCTCGACCGGCAGCGTCTCCGGCAGGTGGCGGGCGACCGCGACCGTGAGCAGCAGTCCGATGGCGGCCAGGGTGAGGAAGACCGCCCGCCAGTCGCCGAACCGGAGCACCAGGCTGCCCACGCTCGGCGCGGCCACCGGCGCGACGCCGAAGACCAGGGTGAGCCGGGAGAAGTACTTCGCGGCCGCGCGGCCGGCGTAGAGGTCACGGACCACCGCCCGGGCCACCACCACGCCCATGCCGCCGGCCAGGCCCTGCGCGAACCGCGCGGCGGCGAGCATCGGCGCGTTCGGCGCCGCCGCGCAGGCGAGCGCGAGCAGGGTGTACGCGGCGACGCCGACCAGCACCGGCCGGCGCCGTCCCCACCGGTCGCTCAGCGGGCCGGTGACGAACTGGCCGACGGCGAGGCCGATCAGGCACGTGGTCAGCGAGAGCTGGATGCCGGCCTGGTCGGCGCCGAGGTCGCGGGTCATCGCGGGGAACGCCGGCAGGTACATGTCCAGCGAGAGCGGGCCGATCGCGGTGAGCGTGCCGAGCAGCACCAGCAGGGTCGCGCCGCCCGGGTTGGCCGGCGGCTCGACGGTCGGGCGCGCGGCGGTCCGCACGGTCTGGCTCACGAGGGTCCCCCAGAGGTCGTTGATCTCCGGGTAACCTTAGCTCTGTATCCAGAACTGTTGCGATGTGAAGCAGGTGACTCCGTGGCGAGCGAAGAGGGCATCGCGCGATTCGGGGCCGCGCTGGGGGAGCTGCACCGGCTGCTGCGCCGCAGGACCATCGCCCGGGCCAACCGGGACGCCCTGCCCGAGGCGCAGGTGGAGGTGCTGCTCCTGGTCAGCGCCGAGCCGGGGATCAGCGGCAAGGAGGTGGCGCGGCGGCTGGGCACCGCGCCCAACACGGTAAGCACGCTGGTGAGCGAGCTCACCGACGCCGGGCTGCTGGCGCGCGACCGCGACCCCGCCGACCGCCGGGTGGTGCGGCTCACCCTCACCGACGCCGCCCGTGCCCGGATGGCCGACTACGCGGCCCACCGCAGCGCCCTGCTCAC
>NZ_JBSSLX010000110.1:0-18117 GCF_053890995.1 Micromonospora sp. I033
CGCCCTGGGCGCCGAAGAGGCTGAGGAACTCGACCGCCTCGCCGTCGGCGGGGCCGAACCAGTGCGGCACCCGGGTGTCGAACTCGGCCGCCTCGCCGGGCGCGAGCACCAGGTCATGCTCGCCGAGGACCAGCCGCAGCCGCCCGTTGAGCACGTAGACCCACTCGTACCCCTCATGCGTCTGCGGGGTGGGCTCGGCGGGCCGGGCGGTGGCCGGGATGACCAGCTTGTACGCCTGGATGCCGCCGGCCCGGCGGGTGAGCGGGAGCATGGTCATGCCGTGCCGGGTGACCGGCCGCAGGTGGATGCGCGGGTCGCCGGTGGGCGGGGCGCCGACCAGCTCGTCGAGCGTCACGCCGTGCGCCCGGGCCAGCGGCAGCAGCAGTTCCAGGGTGGGGCGGCGGCTGCCGGACTCCAGCCGGGACAGGGTGCTCACCGAGATGCCGGTGGCGGCGGACAGGTCGGCGAGCGTGGTCTCCCGCTCGCGGCGCAGCGCGCGCAGCCGGGGCCCGACTGTTTCGAGCGCCCGGTCGAGGTCGTCGTCCATCCCCCTAGTTTGCCAGAACAGCAACAATGTTTGCGGGTTCGGCCAGCACCGCCGCATGGTTGCGGCAAGGAGGTGGTCAGGATGACCGAAGGGTACGAGGTCGTGGTGATCGGCGGTGGCGCCGCCGGACTGAGCGGGGCGCTGATGCTGGCCCGGGCGCGCCGGTCGGTCCTGGTGATCGACGGGGGCAGCCCGCGCAACGCGCCGGCCGAGGGGGTGCACGGGCTGCTGGCCCGCGACGGCATGCCCCCGGCCGAGCTGCTGGCACGCGGCCGGGACGAGGTCCGCCGGTACGGCGGGCACCTGCTGGCCGGCGAGGTCGACACGGTGACCCGCGACGGGGAGGGCTTCGCCGTGGCGCTGGCCGACGGCCGCCGGGTCCGGGCCGGCCGCCTGCTGGTGGCCACCGGCCTGGTCGACGAGCTGCCGGAGCTGCCCGGGCTGCGCGACCGGTGGGGCCGGGACGTGGTGCACTGCCCGTACTGCCACGGGTGGGAGGTGCGCGACCGGCCGATCGGGGTGCTCGCCACCGGGCCGCTGTCGGTGCACCAGGCACTGCTGTTCCGGCAGTGGAGCGACGACGTCCTCTTCCTCCGCCACACCGCGCCGCCGCTCACCGCCGAGCAGGCGGAACAGCTGGCGGCCCGGGGTGTCACCGTGGTCGAGGGCGAGGTCGCGTCGGTGGAGGTCGCCGAGGACCGGCTGGTCGGGGTACGCCTGCGCGACGGCCGGATGGTCGCGCGCGAGGTGTTGGCCGTGGCCTCCCGGATGGTGGCGCGGGCCGGGTTCCTGGCGGCGCTCGGGTTGCCGGCGGTGGCGCATCCCGCCGGGGTCGGCGAGCACGTCCCCGCCGATCCGACGGGGCGTACCGAGGTGCCCGGGGTCTGGGTCGCGGGCAACGTCACCGACCCGGCCGCCCAGGTCGGCGCGGCAGCGGCGGCGGGCGCCGCGGCGGCGGCCGCGATCAACGCCGACCTGGTCGGCGAGGAGACCCGCCGGGCGGTCGAGGCACGGCGTCGGGACGCGTTCTCGCCGGAGTCCGAGGCGCGGGTGGGCGAGCTGGTCGCGGGCGACCGTCGCCACGGCCTCTGAGCCGGCGGGCAGGGACGTTCGGCCGGCGGCGCGGCCGGCGGGTGACCGCGGCCGCGCCGCCACCGGCGTGACCGGGTACGCGGAGGGGTGGCGTTCACGAATACGACTTACCCGGACATTATCGCCCTTTAGGTTTGCTGCGGAGGGACGCAGTCGAGACGGGGGGCGACGTGGACGGGTATCCGGCGATCGAGGATCACGGGCTGATCGGTGATCTCCAGACCGCCGCCCTGGTGACCTGCGACGGGACGATCGACTGGTTCTGCGCGCCGCGCTTCGACTCCCCCAGCATCTTCGCCAGCATCCTCGACAAGGAGCGCGGCGGCTTCTTCCGCATCGCCCCGGACGAGACCACCTACGTCACCAAGCAGCTCTACCTGCCCGGCACCCCGATCCTGATCACGCGGTTCATCAGCGCCGACGGGGTCGCCGAGGTCCAGGACTTCATGCCGGTCACCGGCGAGAAGGTCACCGACGTGCACCGCCTGGTGCGGATCGTCACGATGGTCCGGGGCAGCATGCGGTTCCGGCTGGAGTGCCGGCCCCGGTTCGACTACGCCCGCGAGCGGGCCCAACTGGAGCGGCACCCCAACGGGTACGTCTTCCGCGGCTCGTCCACGTCGTTCACCTTCAACCCGGTCCAGCCGGTACGCCGGCTGATCGCCGAGGAGGACATCCACTTCGAGGACGGTGACCTCATCGGGTTCGGCACCCTCAACCAGGGCGACACCGGCGGGGTGGTGCTGGAGACGAACTCCGGCATGGAACCCCGGGTGGTCCCCCTCGAAGAGGTGCAGGGGATGTTCGAGTGGACCCGCGACTACTGGCGACGGTGGGTCGAACGCTCCCGGTACACCGGGCGGTGGCGGGAGATGGTGGAGCGGTCCGCCATCACGCTGAAGCTGATGACGTATGCGCCGACCGGCGCGATGATCGCCGCGCCGACGGCGGCGCTGCCGGAACTGGTCGGCGGCACCCGCAACTGGGACTACCGCTACACCTGGGTCCGGGACACGTCCTTCTCGGTGCACGCACTGCTCGGCCTCGGTTTCACCGAGGAGGTCGGCCGCTACATGGACTGGCTCGACGAGCGCATCCGCGAGGCCGGCGACCACCAGGCCCCACTGAAGATCATGTACCGGGTCGACGGCTCGTCCGACCTGCACGAGGAGGTGCTCGACCACCTGGAGGGCTACCGGGGCTCCCGGCCCGTCCGGATCGGCAACGGCGCCGCCGACCAGCTCCAGCTCGACATCCACGGCGAGGCGCTGTACGCCATGCACCTCGCCGACGAACAGGGCATCCGGGTCTCCCACCAGGTGTGGAAGAGCACCGTCCGGCTCGTCGACTGGCTGTGCCACAACTGGGACCAGCCCGACGCCGGCATCTGGGAGAGCCGCCACCACCCCCGGGACTACACCTTCGGCCGGGTGATGTCCTGGGTCGCCCTGGACCGGGCCATCCGGCTCGCCGCCCGGACCGGGCGGCCCGGGGACATCGGCTGCTGGACCACCCAGCGGAACCTGATCTACGACCAGGTCATGGCGCGCGGCTACCACCGGGGCCGCGGGTCCTTCGTCCAGGCCTACGGCGAGAACGTGCTGGACGCCGCGCTGCTCGCCATGCCGGCCGTCGGCTTCGTGACGCCGTCGGACCCCATGTGGTGCCGCACCCTGGAGGCCATCGAACGGGAGCTGGTCTCCGACAGCCTGGTCCACCGGTACGACCCGATCCACTCCCCCGACGGGCTCCCCGGCCACGAGGGCACCTTCAACATGTGCACGTTCTGGTACGTCGAGGCGCTGGCCCGCTCGGGCCGCCTGGACGACGCCCGGCTCACCTTCGAGAAGATGTTCACCTTCAGCAACCACCTCGGCCTCTACGCCGAGGAGATCGCCGCCACCGGGGAGCAGATCGGCAACTACCCGCAGGCGTTCAGCCACCTGTCGCTGATCAACACGGCGCTGGCCCTCGACGAACTGCTGGAAATCGAGGCCGAGTCCCGGCGGAGACGGTGACTCCTCCCGTCACCCGGGCCCAGGGTTAGCCGCACGCAGGAGGGGTAGCCAGTCGCGCCGCGTCTGCAGCGCCGCTAAACCGGCCTTCCTTGCCGACGACCCCTGCCGAGAGGAACGACGGTGTCACCCGAGTATCGCAAGAACCCGGAGGCAGTCTCCCGGTTGTCACCCGAGCAGTACCGGGTCACCCAGGAGGGTGGCACCGAGCGGGCCTTCGACAACCCCTACTGGAACAGCAAGGAGCCGGGCATCTACGTCGATGTCGTGTCCGGCGAACCATTGTTCGCCTCCGTCGACAAGTACGACAGCGGCACCGGCTGGCCCTCCTTCACCAAGCCGATCGAGCGGAAGAACGTGGTCGAGGTCCCGGACGCCACCCTCGGCATGGTCCGCACCGAGGTCCGGTCGGCGCACGGGGACAGCCACCTGGGGCACGTCTTCGACGACGGCCCGGTGGCGACGGGCGGCCTGCGCTACTGCATGAACTCCGCGGCGCTCCGGTTCGTCCCCCTCGACGACCTGGAACGCGAAGGGTACGGCGAGTACCGCGCACTGTTCGAGCACCCGGACGGGGGAGCTGAGCGATGACCGACACGACTGAGAAGGCGATCCTGGCCGGCGGCTGCTTCTGGGGCATGCAGGACCTCATCCGGAAACGCCCCGGCGTGGTCACCACCCGGGTCGGATACACCGGCGGCGACGTGCCGAACGCGACGTACCGGAACCACGAGGGCCACGCCGAGGCGATCGAGATCATCTACGACCCCGCCACGCTCTCGTACCGGGACCTGCTCGAGTTCTTCTTCCAGGTCCACGACCCCACCACGAAGAACCGGCAGGGCGGCGACATCGGCACGAGCTACCGGTCCGCCATCTTCTACGAGAACGACCAGCAGCGGCAGGTCGCCGAGGACACGATCGCCGACGTCGACGCCTCCGGCCTGTGGCCGGGCAAGGTGGTCACCGAGGTCACCCCGGCCGGCCCGTTCTGGGAGGCCGAGCCGGAACACCAGGACTACCTGGAGAAGCATCCCGGCGGTTACACCTGCCACTTCCCCCGGCCCGAGTGGAAGCTGCCCCGGCGCGGGGAGAAGCAGGGCTAGTCGCCCGTCCGCCGACGACAGTTCCGACGAGAGGAGGCCCCGTGGCCGCCAGGACCCAGACGCTCGCACGCGCCACCGACATCCGGCCGTTCACAGTGGAGATCCCCGAGGCGGATCTCCAGGCGCTGCGTGAGCGCATCGCGGCCACCCGCTGGCCCGAGAAGCAACTCGTCAACGACCAGTCGCAGGGCGTGCCGCTGGAGACGAGCCAGGCGCTCGCCCGCTACTGGGAGAAGGAGTACGACTGGCGCAAGGTCGAGGCCAGGCTCAACTCCGTGCCGAACTGCATCACGGAGATCGACGGGCTGGACATCCACTTCCTGCACATCCGGTCGAAGCACGAGAACGCGTTGCCGCTGATCGTCACGCACGGCTGGCCCGGCTCGATCATCGAACAACTGAAGATCATCGGACCGCTGACCGATCCCACGGCCCACGGCGGCTCCGCGTCGGACGCCTTCCACCTGGTGATCCCGTCGATGCCGGGCTTCGGGTTCTCCGGCAAGCCGACCGAACCAGGCTGGGGTCCGGAGCGCATCGCGAGCGCCTGGACCGAGCTGATGAAGCGCCTCGGTTACACCCGGTTCGTCGCCCAGGGCGGCGACTGGGGCGCGCTGATCACCAACATCATGGGTGTGCAGGCGCCTCCGGAACTGGCCGGCATCCACACCAACATGCCGAGCGCGGTTCCGCCGGATCTCGACGCGCTGACCCAGTCGGACATCACCGGAGCGAACGCCGCGCTCAGCAAGCTGCCGGCCAACCTCTCCGACGAGGAGCGGCGGGCCTGCGAACAGCTGGACTTCTTCTGGAAGCACTCGGCGTACGCCCTGATCATGGCCACCCGCCCGGAGACGCTGATCGGCTTCGCGGACTCCCCCATGGCGCTGGCCACCTTCATGTGCGACCACGACGCGGCCAGCCTGGAACTGATCTGCCGGGCCTTCGGCGGGAACCCCGGCGGCCTCAGCCGCGACGACATCCTCGACAACATCACGCTCTTCTGGGTGACCAACACGGGAGTCTCCGCCGCCCGCATCTACTGGGAGAACAAGCTCTCCTTCTTCTCCGCCAAGGACGTCTCCGTGCCGGCCGCCGTCAGCGTCTTCCCGGACGAGCTCTACGAGACCCCGCGGAGCTGGGCCGAGCAGGCCTATCCGAACCTCATCCACTACAACACGCTCGACCGGGGTGGGCACTTCGCAGCCTGGGAGCAGCCGCAACTGATGTGCGACGAGCTTCGCACCGCCTTCCGGTCGCTGCGTTAGATGGCCGTCTTCGAGCGGCTGCGCCTGCCCTCGCTCGACGGGGCGACCGAGTGGCTCAACTCCGGGCCACTCGGTCCCGCCGAGCTGCACGGCCGCCCCGTCCTCGTGAACTTCTGGACGCTCACCTGCATCAACTGGCTGCGCCAGGAGCCGTACGTCCGGGCCTGGTCGCAGGCATACCGGGACGACGGGCTGGTCGTCATCGGTGTGCACACGCCGGAGTTCTCGTTCGAGCACGACATCGACGGGGTGCGCCAGGCCGTCGCGACGCGCGACATCGCCTACCCCGTCGCGGTCGACAACGACTACGGGGTCTGGAACGCGTTCGACAACCACTACTGGCCGGCGCTCTACTTCGTCGACGCGGACGGCGTCATCCGCGACCACCACTTCGGCGAGGGACGCTACGAGAAGTCGGAACGCGTCATCCAGCGGCTGCTCGGCGTCGAACGCGACCTCGTCCCGGTGGACGGGCTCGGGGTGGAGGCCGACGCCGACTGGGCCAACCTGCGTACGCCCGAGACGTACCTCGGCTACGGGCGGTCCGAGCACTTCGCGTCACCGGACGACGCCACGTACGACGCACGTGACGCCTACGAACTCCCCGAGACCCTGCCGGCCGACCACTGGGCGCTCGCCGGCGAGTGGACGATCGGCGCGGAGAAGGTCGCGGTCGACCGGGCCGGCGGCACCCTCGCCTTCCGGTTCCACGCGCGCGACGCGCATCTCGTGCTGGCGCCCGCAGGGCGGGAGCCGGTCCCCTTCCGCCTGCTCCTCGACGGCGCGCCGCCAGGCCCGTCCCACGGGGTCGACGTCGACGAGGACGGCAACGGCATGCTCCGGGAGGGCCGGCTGTACCAGCTCGTCCGCCAGCGGGACGGGGTCCGGGATCGCACCCTGGAGATCACGTTCCTCGAGCCCGGCGCCGAGGCGTACGTGTTCACCTTCGGCTAGGGGACGGGCGCGCCCGGCCGCCGGGCGCGCCCGTCCCGGTCAGCAGCAGCCCGAGGCGGCCCCGCTGGTCACCGGCTGCCGGTCGGTCGCCGGGGTGCAGCAGGCACCCTCGGTCGCCTTCTCCAGCTGCGCGGAGTCGGCCTTGACGGTGTAGACCTCCCAGGGCTCGTCGCCGGGGCCGCGGACCCAGACCTTGTCCTGGAGGGCGTAGCAGCACTCGGTGTCGTTCTCCTCCAGGGTGATCAGGCCGGAGTCGGTGAGGCGCCGGGTGGCGGCGTCCACCTCGTCGGTGCTGAACACCTCGACGCCCAGGTGGTCCAGGACGGTGGGCCGGTCGGGCTCACCTTCGAGGAGCACGAGCTTCAGGGGCGGGTTCTCGACGGCGAAGTTGGCGTAGCCGGGGCGGCGCTTGGCCGGCTCGACGCCGAACAGCTTCGCGTAGAAGGCCACGGAACCTTCGAGGTCGGAGACGCGCAGGGCGAGCTGGACACGGGACATGGTCTCCTCCGGTGGATTCGAGTTCCTTGTCTAGATGCTTTTCGAAGCAGGGCCCACGTTGCCCGCTGTTTTGAGATCTGTCAACCTAGAGGAATGTCGAAACAAGAGCTGCCGGTGGTGGACCTCGACGCGGTCGCCTGCTGCTCCCCGATCGCGGCTCGCCCCCTGGACGCCGCGCAGGCGGGCGTGGTGGCCCCGATGTTCAAGGCCCTGGGCGACCCGGTGCGGCTCCGGCTGATGTCGATGATCGCGTCGGTGCCGGAGATCTGCGTGTGCGACCTGACCCCGGCGTTCGACCTGTCCGGACCGACCATCTCGCACCACCTCAAGGTGCTGCGCGAAGCCGGCCTGGTCGACGCCGAGCGCCGGGGCACCTGGGTCTGGTACCGGGTGAAGCCGGAAGCGTTCCGCCAGCTCGGCGCGCTGCTGGAGATCTCGCCCGCCCCGGCCGCCGGTGGCGCCGCGTGAACCTGGCCCCGGCTCGGTTCGCCGGCACCACCCTGCACCCGGCCGAGGAGAACCCATGACCGCGCCGACCGGCATCACCGTCACCGCGATGACGGACCAGCACGCCGAGGCCGTGCTCGCCATCTACCGGATGGGCATCGCCAGCGGCAATGCCACCTTTGAAATTGAACCACCCAGCTGGGCGCAGTTCACCGCCAGCCGGCTGCCCGGCCACCGCTGGGTCGCCGTCGACCCCACCGGCCGCGTCCTCGGCTGGATCGCCTGCTCCGCCGTCTCCGACCGGTGCGTCTACGCCGGAGTGGTCGAGCACTCCGTCTACGTCCACCCCGACGCCCGCGGCCGAGGCGTCGGGCGACTCCTGCTCGACGCCCTGATCACGTCCACGGAGCAGGCCGGCATCTGGACAATCCAGTCCGGCGTGTTCCCCGAGAACACCGCCAGCCTGGCCCTGCACACCGCCTGCGGCTTCCGCACCGTCGGCACCCGGGAACGCGTCGGCCGCCACCACGGCACCTGGCGTGACGTCACCCTCATCGAGCGCCGCAGCCCCACCGTCAACTGACAGCGAGATGAGCGACGAGCTTGCCGTCCTCCGCCCACCAACTCCGCCCGCACCGCTGAGCCGAGGCAGGGGCATGTAACGAGGCGCGCCTCGTCCACGCCGTATCGAGGTGATGTCACACCTCGATGAAGGGCGTGTCGTGGCTCAGCTCTCCGCGAAGGCCCGCGAGCGGGCAGCGCTGGCGACCATCGCCGACGCGATCGTGGCGGCGTCGGTGGGCAAGGGCATACGGATCTCGATGGCGTGCCCGACCTCCCACCTGGCGGTGGTCGACTACCTGGCGCAGGCGCTGCACGCCCGTGGCCGGGCCTGCCGCTGCCTCACCGAGACCCCGGCGGGCGCCCACGACCTGCACCCGGGCCGACCGGTGAACGCTCCAACCGTTGTCGTCATCACCAACGGACTGGTGACGGAGACCGACCGTGGCGTGCTGCGCGTGAACATCAGCGTGACGTCCGCGGCACCCCCGGCGGGCGACCCCGGGACCAGCCACCCGGAGGCGGACTCACCCGCCGGCGCGCCGGACATCATCCTCGACTACCGCGAGACCGACGGTCCCCTGATCCGCTACATGGCGCCCTTCCTCTCCGTGGACAGGCAGCAGTAGCAGGCACCCCGGCACACCAGCCGCGTGTGACGGCGAGCGCAGCGGGAAGGTCGGTGGAATGACCGACCCGTCGGAGCGGGCGCGCAGCGCGCTCCAGCAAATCCACGAGGCCGCCGTGCGACATCGGGACCTTGAGCTGCACCACGCGGCCGACGACATCGTCCAGGCGGCCCAGGCGAGGGGCCTCGACCCGGGGCCGGTCGAGTCGTACCGCCCCTGCCCGGTGTGCGGTGCCGAGCCGGGGCAGTTGTGCGTCAGCGTCCCCGGCCAGCCCGTGACCCCGGGCGACATGCACCCGGAGCGCACGGAGAAGGACCTGTGATCCCTTCGAGCAGGAGAGTCACTCCAGATCAGGCGGGTGTTGCCGCACGGGAGTGTTGATCTTCCAGCTCCCGATGGTGGATAGGGCTGGTCAGCGCGTCCGCCTGTCACAGCTGTTAGGGGACGTCAGGCATCGTCCGACAGCGGTTCGCCGGTCTCCAGGAGCGACTTCAGGCTCGACACCACGTTCGGCCAGCCGTGGCTGACCATCTCGGCCAGGCTCGATCCGGGCTCGAAGCCGTCGTGCACGACGGTGAGCTTCACGACCTGCGCGGCCTCCTCGATCGTGAAGGTGACCTTCGAGCGGGCCTCGCCGGACAGCCGGGCGAGCAGTTCGTCGTCCCAACCGAAGCGCTTGGCGAGCTCCGGGGTGATGGCGTGCCAGGTGTAGGAGAGCCGCCGGTAGGGCTCGGCCTCCAGCACGACCTGCTCCGGGTCGCTGATCAGCACGCCGTGGTTGTCCCAGGTCATCGGCGAGCCGACGGACCAGTCCGTCGTGAACTCCGTGGCCCAGTAGCGGCGGGTGAAGGCGGGGTCGGTCAGCGCCTGCCAGAGCTTCTGCGGGGTGGTGCGGATGTAGGTCGTATAGACGAAGGTCGGCGCGTCCATCGGGGTCTCCTCCAGGGCGAGTTTCAGGTCCGCCAGGGCTTGGACCCTGGCCCGGTCGTAGCGGCTGATCCACCGGTGGGCGATCTCGTGCACGGGGGCGGCGTTGAGGTAGTGCAGCTTCTCCCGGCCCCGCCGCACGGTGGCGACGAGCCCCGCGTCCTCCAGCACCGCGAGGTGCTTGCTGACGGACTGCCTGGCCATGTCGAGTCCGGCGCACAGCTCGCGCAGCGTCTGCCCGTTGCGGGCGTTGAGCGAGTCGAGCAGCGCGCGCCGACTCGGATCGGCCAGCGCCTTGAACACCTCGTCCATGCCCGCCCTCGCACCCGGGGTCGAAATGCAGCCTTCTGGCTGCCTTTAAATTAGGCAGCCAGACGGCTGCCTGTCAAGACGCCGAGCCCGTCGTCCACGACGCCGTGTGCCGCCATCCCCTGCTGTCGATGACAGCGCTTTCTGGCCGCCGTACGTTCGTCACCATGGCGACCTACTGGACCTTGGGATGCGACGCGGACGATCCCCAGCGGCTGGCTGCCTTCTGGGCGCTGGCCCTCGGATACGTCAAGGAGCCCGG
Organism: Micromonospora sp. I033; assembly: GCF_053890995.1. NCBI lineage: Bacteria > Bacillati > Actinomycetota > Actinomycetes > Micromonosporales > Micromonosporaceae > Micromonospora > Micromonospora sp. I033. The sequence goes on from NZ_JBSSLX010000110.1 coordinate 10,616, forward strand.
TTTCGACGAGCCCGCCAACGCGTCCATCGTCGACCCGAACGGCAGCGGACCTGCCATTGGTTTCCTGAAGGTTCCCGAGCGCAAGTCCGCCAAGAACCGGATGCACATCGACGTCCGCGTGGCGGGCCCGGGCCCCTGGGACATGGTCGAGCGCGCACGGCTGATCCAGCAGAAGGTGCCCGAACTGGTGGCCGCCGGTGCGACCGTGCTCCGCGAGGAGTGGTACGGCGACACCTTGGGCCACGTCGTCATGCGGGATCCCGAGGGCAACGAGTTCTGCGTGGCGTGACGCGCGGCGGCGTGAGTGATCTTCCTGGGGTGATGGGTGGGCGCGGCAGGTTTCGAACCTGCGACCCCTCGCTTGTAAGGCGCTTTCGGCGAGAGTCGTAGCGTCCGCTGACGTCCACCGGGTTCGGGCCGGAGGCGACATCCGTCCGCGCTGGTCCGGCCTCGGCCGCCACCGTTGATGTCAACGACTGATGTCAGGTCGCCGCTGCAGTCGGCTCCCCTGCTGCACCAACCGCTGAAGGTGCCACCCGGCGGGGGAGATTCACCGGATTGGCATAGCTGGCTATCCGGCCACCCCAACGTCGGCGGCGGTTCCTATGTGCCGCCCACGCAGGCCGGCCATCGTGCCACACAGCCAGGTGGATGAGGTGGAAAGGCGAGCCTGGTGACGCAGCACGCCAGGACCAACAGACCGACGATGATGAGGAAGACCTTGAATCTGGTGCTCATAGTGACGCTCATCCTGTGGGCGGTCCCCCCGGCCCGCAATCCCCTCGATCCAGCGACCCCAGAGATCGCCGACGCCTACTGCTCACCGAGACCGTGACCCCCGCCGGGGGGATCCGGTCACAAGCTGTCGGCTGCTGCTGGCTGGTGCTGGCCCGCGTCGACGAGCAGGGGCGGGGCCTCGTCGGTTGACGTTCTGGTCCGGCCCGCATCAACGCTCGCGCTGCCTTCTTGCTGCCTCACTGCCTGACGCCTCGCTTACAAGAGGAACATGCCGGTGGCGCGGCACCCTGGAGTTACTTCCGTCTGAGTTCTACCTACTCGTCGGCAGCGGGTACTGGTCAAGGGGGACCCGCTCGCTAATCGCGAGCCCGAATGTGCCGCTGGCCGGGACCTGCGTCCGAATCTCGCCAGACTGGTCCAACGGCCGCGTCCCGGTGATCGTCAGGACGAAGGTGGCGGGCTTGCCGACCGCCACGTCGTATCTGTCCCATCCGGGCCCTAGGTGGACCTGCCCGCAGTCGCCCTGGGAGGGATAGTCGTGGCCGTTGATGCTTAGCTTCTGCTGAAGCAGGGCGTCGTCGCAGCGGATGGACACAACGAGATCGAGCGTGCTCGGCACCATCGTCAGTTCGACGCGGCGCTCCGGCAGCGCTGCGGACTCCACGGCCACGAGCCGGGCACCGTTGGCGTACTCGGGGAATCCTTCGATGGTGCGTATCGGCGATGTGCGGTCGGCCGGGGCGGGCGTGAGGTCCGCGTGCAGCCCGGGTACGGCAACGGTCGCCGCGATGCCGCCCAGGGCGACCACCGCGCAGGTCGTCCAGGTCGCGATACGGCGGCGTCGCCTCACGACCACCTTGGCCCGCACGCCGCGCAGTCGCATGTCATGCCTGACCTGCTCCACCGGTTCACCGGAACGCTCGTCGAGCACCTGCGTCAGATCGGTCAGATTCATTGCAGCATCCCTTCCGGTGCCAGGGTCTCGTCGAGGCGGAGCTTGGCCATGGCCCGACTGGCCTGGCTCTTGACGGTGCCGACGGAACAGCCGAGGGTCTCACCGATCTCGGCATCCGACAGGTCCTCGAAGTACCGCAGGACGAGTACGGCGCGCTGCCGGCGAGGCAGGCGTCCCAATGCCCGCCAGAGGCGGTCCCGGTCGTCGAGATCCGAGTACCGGTCCGCCTCGGCGGCCGCCTCAGGAAGGTCGGCCGTGGGAACCTCGCCCCGCCACCGGCGCCGCCACCACGACGCGTTCGCGTTGACAATGATGCGCCGCACATAGGGCTCCGGGTCACCCTCGATGCGCCCCCACGCCTCCCACGCCCGCGCCAGTGCCGTCTGCAAGAGGTCCTCGGCCAACGCCCAATCGCGCGTGAGCAGGAACGCAGTACGCAACAGCCGTGGCGAGCGGGTCGCGACGAACTCGTCGAAGCCCTCAGGTGTGATCAAGTCCCCGCCCTTCCTACCAGTCACCAGGTAGTACCGGCTGCGAACGGAAAAGGTTGCATGGCCAACGGCCACTCGACTCGGCAGGGTGAGTTCAGCCGGACCGAGGCATGGCTAGAAGGACCGAGGCATGGCTAGAAGGACCGAGGCATGGCTAGAAGGACTCAGATATTGAGAAGTAGAAGCGGTACATCCCCCAGTGGGGATGACATGCAAGTCTTAGGCCCTGCCCTGCGAGTTGTCGTACGACTTCCGCGACGAAGCATCCGCCCGGTCGATGGTCGACCGGATGATGAAGACCTCGGCCGGCACGTGGCGGGATCTCCTAGCGGCGGTTCGGCAGGAGTCCAACCGCCAGACTCGCTAGGTGAGTGGCCGCTCGATCTGGGAGCGCGCCTTCACGAATGAGTTCGGCGAAACACCTGACGTGCCGAGAAGGGTCACCATGCCGATGGTCTGGGTGTCTGCCCACATGCAGACGGAGACCGGGACGCCCTGGGTCTCACCCGTGCCGCAGCGAGCCTCGCCGCCCATCGGCCCTGGTCTGATGGACTGGATATCGGACAGTCTCGGCAGAGCGGCGAAGATCTTGTCCAGGCTTCCCTTAGGGTCAGTGACCTTGCCGGACACCCCGCTGACAAGAATGGTGCGGCTGCCATCGAGAAGGGCGTAGGCGGCACCGACTTCGCTGGTTGCCTCGCCGTCGAGGAACTGTTTGGAGGTGTCCGTGTTCTGCTGGGCCTGATCTCGCAACTTGCGGCTCGTCGACTCGGGCCAGCCGCTGAGCAGCTTCTCCGGCTTGACCACACGCATCGGCGTAGCTGGAGACGGCGACGCTGTGCGTGGCAGCGACGTCCCTTCCACCGGGTCAGCGGCTCCCGAACAGCCGCTCGCTGTCAGGAGGGCCGTGAGGGTCAGCACGGCCACACCCGCCGCGCGTCCTTTCGCACCTGCCTGCCGTGTCCTTGCCATGCGCCACGTCCTCGTCTCACGTTCCTGGGAGCGCACGGTATCCCAAGCGATCATCGTCGAGGCATAGGCGTCTCCTGCGACGTTCGCCTCTGCTGGGCGTAGATCGGATGGTAGCGGTCAACGGCAGGTGTCTGGTCGGACATGCACACCGCACCACGGTGGCAGCTCGGCGACCCACACCCGCCAGCCGCCGGCGTCTCGCCGAGTTTCGAACCGCCACGGGTGAGCTGTCCCGCTGAGATTGACCTGCTCGTTCCACCAGACCGCATGAACCTGGGCAATCACCGCCGCACGGTCGTCGCCCTGGTCCTCGACGTCGGATCTGGATTTGGACAACGGCACCGCCGCCATCGGCCAAACTGTGCAGCGGGCCGGCGGGAAGCTCCGTCTGCAAGGCACCAAGACCGAGGACTCAGACAGCCTCCTTCCGCTGCCCGACTGGACCTGGCTCGTGCTGCTCGACCACCAGGAACGGCAGCGCAAGGAACGCGCGCGACTGGCGGAAATGTGGCAGGACCACGGCCTGGTCTTCCCCTCCGAGGTCGGCACCCCGATGGAGCCGCGCAATCTGAACCGTCACTTCGCGGCGCTTCGGGAAGCGGCCGGGTGCCCGGACGTCCGGCTACACGACCTACGGCACACGGTCGTGTCCCTGCTGATGGAGCTGGGCGTCCCGCCGCACGTCGTCCAGGCCATCGCCCGGCACGCGGACGTGAAGATCACTCTCAAGATCCACTCGCACGCCAACCTTGATGTCATGCGGCAGGCGCTCGGGAAGCTCGACGGACGGCTCTCGTGACTGCTACTGCTGTCACCGTTGCTGTCACCGCTCCGGGGAGTGATCTTCTCGGGGCGGTTTTCGCTGGTGATTGGTGGTGGGCGCGGCAGGTTTCGAACCTGCGACCCCTCGCTTGTAAGGCGAGTGCTCTCCCACTGAGCTACGCGCCCGGAACGCCCGTACGGCGGGCCGGAGGGGCAAGCTTACCTGCCGGCCTACGACCCGGTCGAACGACGTGCCAGGGGTGGGATCAGGCGGCGACGGCCTCGGCGAGGGCCTTGCGCCAGCCCTGCTGGTCCCGCGCCTCACCGGGCATGTTCATCTCGGCGAACCGGACCACACCGGCCTTGTCGATGACGAAGGTGCCCCGGTTGGCGATGCCCGCGACGTCGTTGAAGACGCCGTACGCCTGGGCCACCGCGCCGTGCGGCCAGAAGTCGGCCAGCAGCGGGAACTGGTAGCCCTCCCGGTCGGCCCAGATCTTGTGCGCGTAGACCGAGTCGACGCTGACGGTCAGCACCTGGACGTCCTCGTTCACGTACTCGTTGAGGTTGTCCCGCACCTCGCACAGCTCGCCCTGGCAGATGCCGGTGAAGGCGAGCGGGTAGAAGACCAGCAGCACGGTGCGCCGGCCACGGAAGTCGGAGAGCCGGACCTCCTGGTTGTTCTGGTCCTTGAGCACGAAGTCCGGCGCCTCGGCGCCAACCTCGATGGGCATGCGAGCTCCCTTGGATCGGGTCTGGAGGTGATCAGCCTGCCACACCCGGCGACGCCGGTCGCCGGGTGCGGACCCGCCCTACTTCTTGCTCTTCGACCCGCGCCGGAGCACGAGGCGGGCGCCGCTCCAGTCGCGGCCCGCATTGATGGTGGAGGTCTGCTGGAGGCCGGCGGTCTGGGCGCTCTCCGCGACCTCGCTCGGCTCGACGTGACCGTCCCGGCCGGCCTTCGGCGTCAGGAGCCAGACCACGCCGTTGTCGGCGAGCGGTCCGAGGGCGTCGACGAGGAGCTCGAAGAGGTCACCGTCGCCGTCGCGGTACCAGACGAGAACCGCGTCGACCACCTCGTCGGTGTCCTCGTCGACCAGCTCTCCACAGCGGTCGGTCAGGGCGTCGCGGAGATCCTGGTCGACGTCGTCGTCGTAGCCCATCTCCATGACGACCATCCCCGGCTCGATCCCGAACCGGTCCGCCAGGCTGCGTACCCCGTCGGCGGCCTGACCAGCGGTCGCGCTCACTGTCGCGTGCCTCCTCATCTCATCCCTGCTCGTGGCGTCGTCCGACGCCGTCGGGCCCAGTCCACACAGTTGTGGCTCCCCGCGCAAGTGGCGCACCGGGTGGAACGGAATTTACCGTGCCAGCAGCGTACGGGCACCCTGGGTAATGGCTTCCTCGGAGACCAGAACCTGACGTGCCGCCGGACCTAATGGTACAAACGAGTCAAGACCGGCGACTCGGCGCGCCGTGCCGACATATCCGGCGTCGACCAGCGCGGCGATCACACCCTCGCCCACCCCACCGGAGCGGCGGGTCTCGTCGACGACCAGCACCCGGCCGGTGGCCGAGGCCTCCCGGATGACGTCCGCCACCGGCAGCGGGGCCAGCCACCGCAGGTCCACCACCCGGCTGCCGATCCCCTCGTCGGCCAGCGTGGCCGCCGCCCGCAGCGACATCCGGACGCCGTTACCGAAGGTGATGATGGTGAGGTCCTCGGCCGAGCCGACCCCGTACACCCGGGCACGGCCGATCGGCACGTGGCGGGCGGACCAGGCGCCGGGCTCGGCGTACTCGGCCAGCCACTCGCCGTCGCCCTCCGTGTAGAGGTCGCGGGTGTGGTAGAGCGCGATCGGCTCCAGGAAGACGCTGACGGCGCCGTCCACCGCGGCGGCGGCCAGGCAGGTACGCAGCATCGGCGCGGCGTCGTCCGGCCGGGCCGGCACCGCGATGACCAGCCCCGGCACGTCGCGGAGCACGGCCACCGAGTTGTCGTTGTGGAAGTGCCCGCCGAAGCCCTCCTGGTAGGCAAGCCCGGCCACCCGCACCACCATCGGGTTGCGGAACGCGCCCCGGGAGAAGAAGCGCATGGTCGCGGCCTCGCCCCGGAGCTGGTCCTCGGCGTTGTGCAGGTACGCCAGGTACTGGATCTCCGGCACCGGCAGCATCCCGGCCACGCCCGCGCCGAGCGCGAGCCCGAGGATCGAGGTCTCGTCGAGCAGCGTGTCGAACACCCGCGCCGCCCCGAACCTGTCCCGCAGCCCCTTGGTCACCCCGTACACCCCGCCCTTGGCGGCCACGTCCTCGCCGAAGACGGCCATCCCGGGGTGGTCGAGCATCCCGTCGGCCAGCGCCGCGTTGATGCTCTGCGCGAGGGTGAGCGGCCCGGCCAGTTCCGGCGGCTTGCCGCCGAAGGCCTCGGCGCGGGCGCCGGCGGCCGGGCCGGCCGCGCGGGTCGCCGCGTCGGCGACCGCCCGGGAGATGCGGACCGGCCGGCGCGGGGCCAGCTCGGCCACCACGTCGACCGGGGAGGCGAGCTTCGGCTCGTCGAGCACCCCCTCGGCGAGCCGGCGGATCTGCCAGCCGCGCTCGTCGTACCGGGCGAGCAGCTCCTCGCCGGTGGCGAAGCCGGCCTCGACCAGCCGCCGGGCGGTGGCCAGCAGCGGGTCCCGGGCCACGTCCGCGGCGATCTCGGCCGGGCTCCGGTACGCGGTCTCCGCGTCGGCGCCGGCGTGTCCCATGAGCCGCACGGTGGTCAGGTGCAGCACGGCGGGCCGCCGGTGCCGGCGCACCCAGGCCGCCGCCTCCGCCGCCACCCGGTACGCCTCGACCACGTCGGTGCCGTCGGCGGCGAAGTAGCGGATCCCCGGCCTGCTCCGCAGGCTCTCGGCCACCCAGCCCTGCGGTGACCGCACGCTGATCCCCAGCCCGTTGTCCTCGCAGACGAAGAGGACCGGGATGCGCAGCCCGGTGTGGTCGTACCATCCGGCGGTGTTGAACGCCGCGGTGGCGGTGGCGTGGTTGACCGAGGCGTCGCCGAACGAGCAGACCACGATGGCGTCCGGCGGCCAGGGCGTGGTGTCGGCGTCGGCCGGCCGGCCGGCGCGGCGCAGCCGTTCCAGGGCGAGGCCCAGGCCGACCGCCCGGGGCAGGTGCGAGGCGATGGTGGAGGTGGTCGGGATGACCGCGAGGTCGGCCCGGCCGAAGACCTTGTGCCGGCCCCCGGCGATCGGCTCCTCGGCGGAGGCCACCATCCCGCGCAGCACGTCGCGGGCCGCGGCCGCGTAGGCGTCGTCGGGGTCGGGCAGCGGCAGCTCGGGTACGCCGGCCGTCGCCGCGCCGGCGGCGTCCACGGCCACCCCGGCCCCGGCCGGCAGGCTCGCCGCCTCGGCCTCGGCGCCGGACCGGTCCAGCACGGGATCGGACGGGTCCACCCCGGCACCCGACGAGGCCACGGGATCGGACGCGTCCGCCCCGGCACCGGACGAGGCCACGGCATCGGACCGGTCCACCCCGCGGTCGGCGGTCACGACCTCGGTGACCTGCTCGGGCTCCGGCGCCGCATCCTGGACCTCGCG
>NZ_JBSSLX010000111.1:0-18089 GCF_053890995.1 Micromonospora sp. I033
CCGCCGGTGCAGGCCGTGCCGTTGAGGGTGAACGCCGTCGGGGCCGGGTTGGCGCCGGTCCAGGAGCCGTTGAACCCGATGGTGGTGCTCGCCCCGGTGCCGAGGGAGCCGTTGTAGCTCATGCTCTGCGCGGTGACCGCGCTGCCGCTCTGCTGCCAGGTCGCCGACCAGCCCTGGGTGACCCGCTGGCCGGCGTCGGGGAAGCTGAAGCCCAGGGTCCAGTTGGTCACCGGGTCGCCGAGGTTCTTCACGGTGACCGTGGCGGTGAAGCCGCCCTGCCAGGAGTTGGTGCTGTAGGTGACGGCGCAACCGGTCGCCGCCATCGCGTTCGTCGACGGCAGCATCGCCGTCGCGGCCAGGGCGAGCGCGCCGACGGCGCCCCCCACGAGGAGGTGCCGCCGGGACGGGCGGGGGATCGAGAACATGCGGGATCGTCCGATCTGGTGGGTGGTGGTTGGACGGTGCCCGTCGTGAACTCGCCCGGAAAGTCCGACGTGGCAGCTTCGGGAGCGCTCCCACGCCGAGGGTAGAGGCGGACGCCGATCCGTGCAACCGCTCAGCGGCCGCGGCGCCGCCCGGAGCGCAGCCGCAGCGCGTTGCAGACGTCGAACACCCCGGCCACGTCCCAGGCCAGTTCACCGGCCGCCCGGCGGGTCTCCGGGTCGGCCACCAGGCCGGCCAGGATCACCACCCGGTTCTGCACGGTGACGGTGATCTGCTGCCGCCGGGTGGTCCAGTCGACGCTCAGCCGCTGCGCCACCAGGGCGGCCAGCCGCGTGTCCGTGCCGTCGGGCGTCGGCCCGTCCCCGGCGAACGGGAAGTCGGGGTACGGCCAGGGCATCACCATCGGCGGGCTCCTTCTGTTCGTGCGCGATGCTCCGGTGGTGGTGCCGCCCCGGCCAGCCCGCTCAGCGCCCGCGCATGGGTGTCGAAGACCGCGAAGACGCCGTCCAGGCGCATGGTGTGCAGCACGGTGCGGACGAACCGGGACGGCGCCACCAGGCACAGCCGCCTGCCGTCCCGCCGGGCCTCCTGATGGGCGCGGACCAGCAACCCGAGCCCGGCCGAGTCGATCACCTCGATTCCGGCGAGGTCGACCAGCACCCGGTCGCCCACCACCACGGCCTCGGCCAGCGCCCGGCGCACCCACTCGGCGGGGTCGGCCTCGGGCGCGGCCGACGTCCCGCCGAGCTCGTCCAGGTCGTCGACGCCGAGGCCCCCGTCGTCCACGGTGGCCCGGACGCCGCACCGCGGGCAGTGGTGCGGCCCGGAGGCGAAGGGCGAGCCGGACCAGCCGTTCTCGAACACCAGCGTCCAGACCACCTCGGCGTCCGGCAGGATGCATCCGGTGCCGGTGACGCTGTCCCCGCAGCCGTCGCAGATCAGCATCATCAGGTGCTCCGCCGGTACGACCGTCACGATCCCTCCTCCCGCCGCGCGCCCGGTCCGGGCGGCGGTTCGTTCCCGGGCGCCGGGCGCCCGGCGGCCAGCACGGCGAGGACGACCGCGACGGCGGCGAACCCGGACTGCACCACCAGCGGCCACACCGCCGGGCCGCCGGAGCCGGTGTCCACCAGGCCGACGACGATCGCGCCGAGCAGCGCGGCGGCCACCCCGAGCGCGAGGGTCAGCCAGACCGGCGCGGCCGTGCGCCCCGGCACGGCCAGGCGGCCCACCGCGCCGACGGCGAGCCCGACGACGAGCGCCCCGACCAGCGTGCTGCCGTCCACCGTTCCTCCCTCGTCCGCTCCGGCCCCCACTCTGCGCAGCGGCCTTGGCGGGCGTCGCGCGGTTGTATGACAGTTGCGTGACAAAAGCCGGGAACGGCTGACGCGGTTGGGCGACCCGGGACCGGCCGGTCATGATGCGGGTATGACGGCCGTACTGGTGATCGAGGACGACGACCGTATCCGGCTCGCGCTGCTGCTGGCCCTGGAGGAGGAGGGCTATTCCGCGTACGGGGCGGCGACCGCCGAGGAGGGGCTGCGCCGGCAGCGGGAGAGCCCGGCCGACCACGTGCTGGTCGACCTGATGCTGCCCGGCCTCGACGGGTTCGAGTGCATCCGCCGGCTGCGCCGCGACGACGACGTCCCGATCGTGGTGGTCAGCGCCCGCGACGACACCCACGACATCGTCGCCGCCCTGGAGGCCGGGGCGGACGACTACGTGGTCAAGCCGGTGGCCATCAAGGAACTCTCCGCCCGGCTGCGGGCCCTGCGCCGGCGCGGCCGGGTCGTGACGGCCGCCGTCCCCGCCCAGGTCTTCGGGGACCTGGAGATCAGCGAAGAGGCCGGCGAGGTCCGCCGCGCCGGTCGGCCCGTCGCAGTGACCCGGACCGAGTTCCGGCTGCTCTGCGAGCTGGCCGAGCACGCCGGCCGGGTGCTGTCCCGGCAGCAGTTGCTCCGCCGGGTCTGGGGGTACGAGACCGGCGACGAGCGGCTGGTCGACGTGCACGTGGGCCGGCTGCGGCAGAAGATCGAGCCGGACCCGGCCAACCCCCGGCACCTGGTCACCCTCCGCGGCCTCGGCTACAAGCTCCAGCGATGACCCGCCTCGGACTGCGCGCCCGGGTCACCGCCGCGTTCGCCGTCGGCGCGTTGCTGCTCGCCGCGGTGATGGCCCTCTTCTCGTACGACCTGACCCGCCGCTCGCTGCTCGAGGAGCGGGAGCGCACCGCCGTCCGGGCCGCGTACTACGACGCCGCGGTGGTCCGGTCCGGGCTGGACACCGGGACCCCGGACGTGGTGGCGGTGCTGCGCTCCCTGGACACCGGCAGCAGCCGCCGCCCCCTGCTGCACCTGCGCGACGGCTGGTACGCCCGCACCGCCGACGTCGGCGCCGGCTCGGTCCCGGTGGAGCTGCAACGCCTGGTCGCCGCCGGCCGGCCGGGGGTGCAGCGGGTCCGCGTGGACGGGCAGCCGGTCCTGCTGGTCGGCGTCCCGCTCGCCGGCGAGCTGGGCTACTACGAGCTGACCTCGTTGCGCGAGGTCGAGGAGACCTTCCAGGTGGTCGGGCTGGCGCTGACCGCGGTGGCCATCATGGTCGCCGGGGCCGGCGCCGCCCTCGGCTGGTACGCGACCCGGCACAGCGTGCGGCCGCTCACCGCGGTCGCCGACGCCGCCGAGCGGATCGCCGCCGGCGACTTCGCCACCCGGCTCGACCCCACCACCGACCCGGACCTCACCCGGCTCTCCACCTCGTTCAACCACATGGTCGACCAGCTGGTGCGGCGGATCGAGCGGGACCGCCGGTTCGCCGCCGACGTCAGCCACGAGCTGCGCTCCCCGTTGCAGACGCTGGCCGCCGCCGCGAGCGTGCTGGCCCGTCGCCGGGAGCACCAGGATCCGCGTACCGCCACCGCGGCGGGGCTGGTCGCCGACGAGGTGGCCCGGTTCCAGCGCCTGGTGGACGACCTCATCCAGCTGGCCCGCACCGAGCAGCCCGCGCACCGCGACACGGTCGACGTGGCCGGGCTGGCCCGCGCCGCCTGCCGGGAGCGGTCCCTGCCGGAGAGCCTGGTCGAGGTGGCCGAGGGCACCCCGGCCCGGTGGCGGGTCGACCGGCGCCGGGTCGAGCAGATCCTGCTGAACCTGCTCGACAACGCCGTGCGCTACGGCGGCGGGCCGGTCGCCGTACGCCTCGGGATGCGCGACGGGATCGGCGTGCTCGACGTCGACGACGACGGACCGGGCGTGCCGCCGGCCGACCGGGAGGTCATCTTCGACCGCTTCGTCCGTGGCCGCGCGGCGCACGCCCGGGCCGGCACCGACGGCACCGGCCTCGGCCTCGCCCTGGTGGCCCAGCACGCCGCCGCGCACGGCGGGCACGCGAGCGTGGTGGACCGCGACCGCGGCGCCCGGTTCCGGGTCGAGCTGCCGGGGGCCGGCGGATGACCCGGCGGCTGCTCCCGGTGCTGCTCGCCGCGGCGCTGCTCGGCGGCTGCGGGGTGCCGGTCGACGACGAGCCCCGCCCGGTGCCGCCGCCGGCCGGCGGCTTCCCGACCCCGGCGGGCACGGCGACCGCCGACCCGGACGGTCGGGTGGACGAGCCGCTCTGCTTCGTCCGGGGCGACGGGCTGGCGGCGGTCACCCGCCGGGTCGACGGCCTGCCCGGTGTGGATGCCCACCTGCAGCACCTGCTGGCCGGGCCGGATGGCGCGGAGCGGGAGCGCGGGCTCGCCACGGCCCTGCCGGGCACGGTCGCGGTGGCCGGGGCCACCCTCAGCGGCACCGTGGTCACCGTCGACGTGCGGCATGCCGGGGAGGAGACCGGCCGCAACGACGAGGTCCTCGCCTTCGGGCAGATCGTCTGCACGCTGACCCAGCGCGCGGACGTGGACAGCGTCGCGTTTCGCCGGGACGGGCAGCCGCTGGAGGTGCCGAGGGCCGACGGCAACCTTTCGGCGCTGCCGCTCACCGCCGCCGACTACCGGCCACTGCTGCACCGCTGACGGCCGGAAGTGGTTCGGGTCACCGCGCTTTTGTCCGCTCCTGGGCGAAATCTCCATCGTCCGTTCGGTTGATTGGCGGCAACCTTTGGTCTATGGTCACTGGCACGACCGGTGCTTGGGAGGCACCCGTTCTCCTCAGGACAGGAAGGGCAGCATGACCACGACGACCATCGCGCCGACGACGACCAGCGAGGTGCACCGCGCGGCGGTGACCGGCGAGGAGACCCGCGCCAGCGAGCTGATCGCCGCCCTGGCCGCGCTGCCCGAGGGCCACCCGGAGCGGCCGGCGCTGCGCAACCAGGTCATCGAGGCGTGGCTGCCGCTGGCCAACCACCTGGCCGCCCGCTACAGCGGCCGCGGCGAGCCGGCCGGCGACCTGGCCCAGACGGCGGCCCTCGGCCTGATCAAGGCGGTGGACCGGTTCGACGCCTCCCGGGGCGTGGACTTCGCCGGCTTCGCCATCCCGACCATCCTGGGTGAGATCAAGCGGCACTTCCGCGACCGCACCTGGAACATCCGGGTCCCGCGCCGCCTCCAGGAGCTGCGGCTGCGCATCTCCGAGGCGAACAGCACGCTGACCCAGACCCTCAACCGGGCCCCGACGGTCGCCGACATCGCCAGCCACCTCGACGTCACCGAGGAGGAGGTGCTCGAGGGCCTGGAGGGCGCCCGCGCCTACAACGCCGTCTCGCTCTCCACCCCGATCGGCGACGGCGACAGCGCCACCGAGCTGGGTGACACCCTCGGCACCGAGGACAACGAGTACGAGCTGGCCGAGCTGCGCGCCTCACTCGGCCCGGCGCTCGCCACCCTCGACGAGCGGGAGCAGAAGATCCTCACCCTGCGCTTCTACGGCAACCTGACCCAGAGCGAGATCGCCGCCCGGGTCGGCGTGTCCCAGATGCACGTGTCCCGGCTGCTCGCCCGCGCGCTGACCAAGCTGCGTGGCCAGCTCACCGAGGCCTGATCCACCCGGGCTTCCGCCCGAATCCCTCTTCCCGGCTCACGCGGCGCTGCCGCCTCGCCCGGGCCTGCGCACCGCCACCGACTCCCCTCGGTGGCGGTGCGTCTTGTGCGCTCCAGCCGCCCCGTCCGCCTGCCCGGCGGGGCGGCGCGGTGCATACTTGCGCGGTTGCAATCGTTGCCGGGGGCGATTCGCCGTTCGGCTGGCACAGAGGCGGTAGTGGTGGTCGATCAGACGATCCCGCGGCGACGCGAAACGACCCCGGTGGCCGGCGCGCCCGTGGCGGATCCGGGCCTCCGCCAGCTGCTGGCCGGCCTCACCGCCGTCCGGGACGGCGACTTCGGCACCCGGCTGCCGGAGGACGCCGACGGGCTGCTCGGCGAGATCGCCACCGTCTTCAACGGCATGGTCGACCAGCTCTCCCTGTTCACCTCCGAGGTGACCCGGGTGGCCCGCGAGGTCGGCACCGAGGGGCAGCTCGGCGGCCAGGCCGACGTCCCCGGCGTGTCGGGCACCTGGAAGGACCTCACCGACTCGGTGAACGCGATGGCCGGCAACCTGACCGACCAGGTGCGCGACATCGCCGAGGTGGCCACGGCGGTGGCCCGCGGCGACCTGTCGCAGAAGATCACCGTCGACGTGCGCGGCGAGATCCTGGAGCTGAAGGTCACCATCAACACGATGGTGGACCAGCTCTCGTCGTTCGCCGACGAGGTGACCCGGGTGGCCCGGGAGGTCGGCAGCGAGGGCCGGCTGGGCGGTCAGGCCGAGGTGCCCGGCGTCGCCGGCACCTGGCGGGACCTGACCGACTCGGTGAACTTCATGGCCGGCAACCTGACCAGTCAGGTCCGCAACATCGCCCAGGTCACCACGGCCGTGGCCCGCGGCGACCTGTCGCAGAAGATCACCGTCGACGCCCGGGGCGAGATCCTGGAGCTCAAGAGCACCATCAACACGATGGTGGACCAGCTCTCGTCGTTCGCCGACGAGGTGACCCGGGTGGCCCGGGAGGTCGGCACCGACGGCCGGCTCGGCGGTCAGGCCCAGGTCAGCGGCGTCGCCGGCACCTGGCGCGACCTGACCGACTCGGTGAACTCGATGGCGGTCAACCTCACCGACCAGGTACGCAGCATCGCCCAGGTGGCCACCGCGGTGGCCCGGGGCGACCTGTCGCAGAAGATCACCGTCACCGCGCACGGCGAGATCCTGGAGCTGAAGAACACCATCAACACGATGGTGGACCAGCTCTCGTCGTTCGCCGACGAGGTGACCCGGGTGGCCCGCGAGGTCGGCACCGAGGGCCGCCTCGGCGGCCAGGCCGACGTCAAGGGCGTCTCGGGCACCTGGAAGGACCTCACCGAGTCGGTGAACGTCATGGCGGACAACCTCACCGCCCAGGTCCGCAGCATTGCCGAGGTCACCACAGCGGTCGCCAAGGGTGACCTGACGCAGAAGATCCGGGTGGACGCCCGGGGCGAGATCCTCGCCCTGAAGGAGACCATCAACACGATGGTCGACCAGCTCTCCGCGTTCGCCGACGAGGTGACCCGGGTGGCCCGCGAGGTGGGCACCGAGGGCCGGCTCGGCGGCCAGGCCCGGGTCTCCAACGTGGCCGGCACCTGGAAGGACCTGACCGACAACGTCAACGAGATGGCGAACAACCTGACCAACCAGGTGCGTTCCATCGCGCTGGTCGCCACCGCGGTCGCCCAGGGTGACCTGAGCCGGCAGATCACCGTCGAGGCCAAGGGTGAGGTCGCCGTGCTCGCCCAGACCATCAACACGATGGTCGGCACGCTCTCGGCGTTCGCCGACGAGGTGACCCGGGTGGCCCGGGAGGTCGGCACCGAGGGGCAGCTGGGCGGTCAGGCCCGGGTGCCGAACGTGGCCGGCACCTGGAAGGACCTGACCGACAACGTCAACTCGATGGCGAACAACCTCACCGGCCAGGTGCGCAACATCGCCCAGGTCACCACGGCGGTGGCGCAGGGCGACCTCACCAAGAAGATCGACGTGGACGCCCGCGGCGAGATCCTGGAACTCAAGACCACCATCAACACGATGGTCGACCAGCTCTCCAGCTTCGCCGCCGAGGTCACCCGGGTGGCCCGGGAGGTCGGCAGCGAGGGCCGCCTCGGCGGCCAGGCCGAGGTGGAGGGCGTCTCCGGCACCTGGAAGCGGCTCACCGAGAACGTCAACGAGCTGGCCGGGAACCTGACCCGCCAGGTACGCGCCATCGCCGAGGTGACCAGCGCGGTCGCCACCGGCGATCTGACCCGCTCGATCACGGTCGACGCCTCCGGCGAGGTCGCCGAGCTGAAGGACAACATCAACTCCATGGTGGAGTCGCTGCGCGAGACCACCCGGACCAACCAGGAACAGGACTGGCTCAAGACCAACCTGGCCCGCATCTCCGGCCTCATGCAGGGCCACCGGGACCTGGAGGTGGTCGCCGGCCTGGTGATGAACGAGCTGGCCCCGCTGGTCTCCGCGCAGCTCGGCACGTTCCTGCTGGTCGACGAGGCCGGCGACGGCCGGGGCCTGCGGGTGGTGGGCGGCTACGGCCACGACGCCAGCCGCCGCCGGTACGCCCTCGGCGACTCGCTCGTCGGGCAGGCCGCGCTGAGCAAGCGGGCCATCGTGGTGGACGCCGTGCCGGCCGACTACGTCACGGTCTCGTCCAGCCTGGGCGCGGCGGTACCGCTGCACCTCGTGGTGCTGCCGATCCTCTTCGAGGACCAGGTGCTCGGCGTCATCGAGCTGGCCAGCATGGGCCGGTTCACCGAGGTCCAGCGCGACTTCCTGGAACAGCTCACCGAGACCATCGGCGTCAACGTCAACACCATCGTCGCCAACGCCCGCACCGACGTGCTGCTCACCGAGTCGCAGCGGCTGGCCGCCGAGCTGCGGGCCCGCTCCGAGGAGCTGCAGGCCCGCTCCGAGGAACTCCAGAGCTCCAACGCCGAGCTGGAGGAGAAGGCCGCCCTGCTGGCCCGGCAGAACCACGACATCGAGACGAAGAACTCCGAGATCGAGCAGGCCCGCCAAGAGCTGGAGGCCCGGGCCCAGCAGCTCGCGCTCGCCTCGAAGTACAAGTCGGAGTTCCTGGCCAACATGAGCCACGAGCTGCGTACGCCGCTGAACTCGCTGCTCATCCTCGCCCAGCTGCTGGCCCAGAACCCCAACCGCAACCTCACCCCGAAGCAGGTCGAGTACGCCACCGTCATCCACTCGGCCGGCGCCGACCTGCTCCAGCTCATCAACGACATCCTCGACCTGTCCAAGGTCGAGGCCGGCAAGATGGACATCAACCCGGAGACGTTCGAGCTGTCCACGCTGCGCGACTACGTCGACGCCACGTTCCGCCCGCTCACCACGCCGCGCGGCCTGGAGCTGGACCTGGTCACCGGCCCGGACGTGCCGGCCCGGCTGCACACCGACGAGCAGCGGCTGCGGCAGGTGCTGCGCAACCTGGTCTCCAACGCGGTCAAGTTCACCGAGAAGGGCCGGGTGCAGCTACGCATCGAGCGGGCCCGCCCGGACGAGCTGCCGGCCGAGATGCCTCCGGCCGAGACGGTCATCGCGTTCCGGGTCGTCGACACCGGCATCGGCATCGCCGAGCAGCACCTGACCGCCATCTTCGACGCGTTCCAGCAGGCCGACGGCACCACCAGCCGGCGGTACGGGGGCACCGGCCTGGGCCTGTCCATCAGCCGGGAGATCGCCCGGCTGCTCGGCGGGCAGATCACCGCGCAGAGCGTCCTCGGCCAGGGCAGCACCTTCACCCTCTACCTGCCCGCCACGACCACCGCGCCGCTGCCCGACACCGGCCTGGCCGTCCCGACCGCGGTACCGGCCGCTCCCGTCGAGTCGGAGGCCCGGCGCTGGGTGGAGCAGCAGCAGCGGCGGGTGCTGGTGCTCGAAGCGCACGAGAAGGGGCTGCTCACCCTGCTGGCCCGCGGGGTTGCCGCCGGGACCGGGGGGCCGGTCGAGGTGTCCACCGCGGTGGACGTCGAGTCGGCGGTCAACACGCTCGCCCGGCACCGCCACCACCTGCTCGTGGTGCAGCTCGACCCGGCCGACGAGCACGGCACGGCGCTGCTCAAGGCGCTGCACGAGCACCCCGGCCTGCGCGGCCTGCCGGTCCTGGCGTACCACGGGCAGCCGCTCGCGGGCGGGCAGGACACCCTGCTCCAGGGAATGGCCGCGGACCGCCCGCTGGAGATCCTCGGCAGCCTCGACGAGCTGCGGGAGCGGATCGTGCTGCACCTGACGGCGGACGCCCCGGAGCGGGTGCCGTCCTTCCCGGCCCAGGCCGCCGACCGCAGCCCGGTCAGCGACCCGGTCGTCCGGGAGTTGTCCGGCCGCAAGGTGCTCGTGGTGGACGACGACGCCCGCAACGTCTTCGCCCTGACCAACATCCTCGAACTGCACGGCATGGACGTGGTCTACGCGGAGAACGGCCGCATGGCGATCGAGACGTTGATGCGGCACGACGACATCGACCTGGTGCTGATGGACGTGATGATGCCCGAGATGGACGGGTACGCGGCCACCGCCGCCATCCGCGCCATGCCCCGCTACGCGGACCTGCCGATCATCGCGGTGACCGCGAAGGCGATGCGTGGGGACCGGGAGAAGAGCATCTCGTCCGGTGCCAGCGACTACGTCACCAAGCCGGTCGACGCGGAGGACCTGCTCACCTGCATCCACCGCTGGCTGACCAACTGACCCCGGCACGAACCCCGCCGCACCGGCGACCGGTGGGGCGGGGGTTCGTCGCCGGAGTCAGTGGGTGACGCCGTCCAGCGCCTGCATGATCACGTCGGTGACTGCCTGGGGCTGACTGATCATGATGACGTGGGAGCCCTCGACCTCGGTGATCCTGGCCCCGGCCCGGTCGGCCATCATGTGCACGACGTCGGTCCCGGCGGCCTTGTCGCCGGTTGCCACCGCGGCCCAGGCGGGCAGGTTCCGCCAGGCGGGCGTCCCGGTCGGTTGGGCGAACGCCAGCGCGGACACGGGCCGCTGGGTGGCGGCCATGACGGCCGCGTCCTGCGGCGACAGGTCGGCCGCGAACGCGTCGTGGAACTTCGCCGGGTCGATGCGGAACTCCGTCTCCATTCCCTGCGCGGTCGGGTACTTCGTCTCCGCCAGCGAGGAGGTGAGCACACTGTCCCGGGAGTTCCCCTCGATCGCCATGAGGGTTTCGCCCTCGTCCGGGGCGAAGGCGGCCACGTAGCCCAGTCCGACCACGTTGTCGGCACCCGTCGCGGCGTTGGTGACGACCGCGCCGCCGTAGGAGTGCCCGACGGCCAGTACCGGGCCGTCGATCTGCTGCAGGGCGCCGGCGACGTACGCCGCGTCCTCCTCGATGCCGCGCAGCGGGTTCGGCACCGCCTTCACCGGCACGCCCGCGGCCTGGAGGCGCCCGACGACGCCGCTCCATCCCGAGCTGTCCGCGAAGGCGCCGTGGACCAGGACGACGGTCGGTGTGCCGCCGCGGGTCGAGGTCGCGCTGCTCATGGTGACATCCCTTTCGTCGCGGTCATGGGCTCGCCACCGCATCCCCCGTCGGGATCACCTCATTCGTCGTCGCCCCGGTCGCGGCCGTCGGCGGGAATGGCCCGCTCCGGCGCGGGTGCCAGCACCCGGCGTCCGGCGTCGAGGTCGGCGAGACCGGCGGCGGCGTTGATGAGACCGATGTGGGAGAAGGCCTGGGGGAAGTTGCCGAGCGCGCGCCCGGTGCGGGGATCGACCTGCTCGGCGAGGAGGCCCAGGTCGTTGCCGAGGCCGGCCAGCCGCTCGAACAGCTGCCCGGCGCGGTCCCGCTCGCCGGCCAGGGCCAGGCACCCCACCAGCCAGAACGAGCAGATCACGAATCCGGCCGGATCGTCCTCCCAGCGGCGGACGAGCCCCTGGTGGGACAGCCGGTCCTCGATCGCCCGGATCGTCGCCCGCATCCGGGGGTCGTCGGCGGGCAGGAAGCCGACGATCGGCATGAGCAGGGCGGAGGCGTCCAGGTCGGCGCCACCCAGCGTGGCCGTGAACGAGCCCGCACGGTCGTTCCACCCCTCGGTCAGCACCTGTCGCTTTATCTCGTCGCGAGCCGCCGCCCACCGCGCGGTGTCCGCCGGTGTCCCCAGCCGGTCACCGAACCGGACGGCGCGGTCCAACGCCGTCCAACACTGCACCTTCGACGACAGGTGGTGCCGTTCGACGTCCCGCACCTCCCACATCCCGGCGTCCGGCAGCCGCCATTCGCGCACCGCCCGCTCGGCCAGCCCGCGCAGCAACTGCCGGATCTCCTGTCCCATCGGGTCCAGGTGCTCCCGCATCAGCCAGGCGGCGCAGAGTGTCTCACCCGAGACGTCGACCTGCCGCTGCCGCCAGGCGTCGTTGCCGAGCAGCACCGGGCGGCTGCCGGCGTGCCCGTCGAGATGCTCCAGGTGGTGTTCCGTGAGATCGCGCTCGCCCTCGACGCCGTACATGATCGGCGCCACGCCGTCCTCGACCGCCCCCATCGAACGGGCCAGCCACACCAACTGGCGGCGGACCTCCGAGAGGCAGGCCGCCCGGAACAGCGCCTCCAACGTGAAACTGAAGTCGCGCACCCACACGTAGCGATAGTCGTAGTTGTGCCGACCGCCGACCTCCTCGGGCAGCGCCATGCTCGCCGCCGCCACCACGGCGCCGCTGGGCTGGTAGGTCATGCCCTGCACCACCAGGGCGCTCCGGCGCACCTGATCCCGGTACGGGCCCTGGTAGTCGTGCAGGGCCAGCCACGACCGCCAGCCGGCGGCGGCGTCCGCCACGACCGTGCCCGCGTCCAGGCTCGGCGGCGGCTGGGCCCCGTACGCCGGGGCGTACCCGAGGGTGAAGCCGACCCGGTCGCCCGCGCGTACCGTGAAGGCGCTGCGGACCTGGCCGGAAGCCGCGGACATCGCCACGTCGGCGGACAGTTCCAGACGGGTGGCGCCGGCGCTGGCCACCACCGAACCGTCCTGCCGGGTGAACCGCGGGACCACCCGCCCGTACTCGAAGCGCGGTGCCAGGCAGGACGTCATCCGCACCTCGCCCGACAGGCCCTCGACGACGCGGGCCAGGACCCGCGGGGAGTCTCTCCCGACCTCGTGGCCCCGCTTCCCGGGGGCCAGGGCGAGCGCGTCCGTCACCGCCACCGCCCCGGTCGCCGTCCGGAAGACGGTACGCAGGACCAGGGAATCGTCCAGGTAGCCGCGCTCGGCGCCGAACCCGCCCTCGGGACGGATCGACCAGTGTCCGGCGTCATCGTCCAGAAGGCGCCCGAACACCGAGGGCGCGTCGAACCGCGCGGGACACCACCAGTTCACCGAGCCCGCGCGGTCCACGAGCGCGGCACTGCGGCCGTCGGCCAGGAACCCGTGGTCCTCGATCAGCGAGCCGGACATTCGGCCCGGATACCCGCCAGGCCCGTGAGCAGTCGCCCGAGAGCCGGCGGGTCCGGCGCGTGCCGCTCCCGGGTCAGGGTGGTCGCACCCTGACCCGGGGGGCGGTCACGTCACCACGGCGCCGGGGGTGGCGGCGGGACCACCGGCGGGCGGTCGTCGCAGGTGATGGTGTTCGGCAGCAACCAGGGAGCGAGCCACCCGCCGTCGTTGCCGCCGAGGTCGGTGAGGCTGAACTCCGAGCCGGCCGGGGTGAAGTGGAACGACCCGCAGTTGTTCACCCCGACGGCGCCGACGTTGCGCGCGTCGACGTCGGCGAAGGACGCCGAGCCGGCGGTCCGGGCGCTCACCACCGAGGTGCCGGTGCCGTCGACCCGGATGTCGCGGAAGTGCACGTTGTTGATCGAGACCTGGTCCTTCACCGGCCAGTCGCTGACCAGCATGATCGCGTTGTAGGTGTTGTCGAGGTAGCTGTCGCCGACCACCTGGATGTCGGCGTCGATGCTGCGGTCCAGCGCGTAGAACCAGATCGCGCCGAGGCCGATGTTCCAGTTCAGGTCGTAGGTGCCGGCCCGGACCGTGGTGTTGCCGGTGATCCGCAGCTGGCCGGTGAACGGCTCGGCGCCGAACCGGGAGCCGACCTGGATGCCGCTGCCCTCGCGGACCGGGTCGGCGATCAGGTTGTGCGAGACGGTGAGGTCGCTGCCGCCGTAGAGGGCGATGCCGTTGGCCAGGACCGGGGACTGCACCGTGTTGTGGTCGAAGGTGTTGTGTGCGTTGCCGGTCCCCTCCGACCACATGGCCAGCGCGTCGTCGCCGGTGTTGCGGATGAAGCTGTGCGACATCGAGGAGTGCGTGACGCCGGTGTGGAAGTTGAGCCCGTCGGCGATCTGGTCGGCGATGACGGTGTTGGTGACCCGCAGGTCGGTCATCGGGCCGTCGAACCACAGGCCGACCTTGGTGTGGTGCAGGTAGAGACCGTCGACGGTGGAGTGGTTGAGCGCCCCGCCGATGGCGTTGACCTGGTCGGTGTCGATGCGTTCGCGCACGTCGCCCTCGACGGCGAAGCCGGAGAGGTGGACGTTCCGGCTGCCGCCGTCGGCGGCGTCACGGCCGTAGAAGCCGACGCCGGTGTGCACCGAGCCGTCGGGGGCCGGGGTGTCCAGGGCGACCTCGCGGCCCTTGACGACGGTGTACCAGCTGCCGGCGCCCGCGATGGTCACGTCGTCGACGATGATGTGCCGGTTCACCTGGTAGGTCCCCGGCGGCAGGTACAGCGTGCGGTCCACCCGGCGGGCGTGGGCGACGGCCCGGTCGAAGGCGTCGGCGGACTCCCGCCGGCCGGTCGGGTCGGCGCCGAAGGCCAGCACGTTCACCGCGTGGGGCAGCACCCGGGGCGGGGCGACGAGGTGCGAGTCCAGCAGGTCGACGACCGTCCACGCCGCGGCGGTGCCGGCCGGCGCGGTCAGCCGGACCACCTCGCCGGCCCGGTGGGTGCGGCCCAGCAGCAGCCGCTGCTCGTCGTAGAAGTGGTGCGGCCGGAACGGTTTCGTGATGGCGGGCGCGGGTGTGGTGGCCGCCGGCACGCAGGAGCACTCGGTGATCCACCAGTCGGGGTGGAGCAGGTCGGCGTCGGGGTCGTTGGTGAACGGGTACTGGTTGTAGAGCCAGGCGTACTGCGAGGTCAGCGTCATGGTGCGGGCCGGTCCGCGCCCGACGGTGACGCGCAGCGGCGCGGTGATCCCGCCGCCGCCCGGCGCGTCGGGGATGCTGTAGCGGACGGTGAGCGCGTTGGCCGCCCTCGGGAGGGTGAACTCGACGTACTGGCCGGGGGAGAGGCGGACGGCACGCCGGCCGGACGCCTCGCCGGCCAGGGTGTAGGCGGCCCGGTCGGGGCCGATGACCGTGCCGTTGGTCCGCCCGTGCTCGGCCTCCTGCTCGACGAAGTCCACGGTGGCGCCCCGGCCGGCGACCAGGGCCGGGTCGAGCCCGGCCCGGGTGACCACGGGGGTCGGCCCGGCCGGGCCGGCCGCCACGGCGGCGCTCCCGGTCGGCACGGCCAGCGCCACGGCGGTCGCCGCCGCCGCGAGGATCCTGGCGATCGGCACGGCCGGGCGCCGGCCCGCCGCGCCTTCCACGCTCCGCTGCATCGGACTACCCACTTTCACCGGGGGACGGGGGAGACGGTGGTGGCGTCGGCGCGGAGGGGGCGCGCCCGCCGAAAGGTGCCCCATGTTATTCCTGGGCTTTGTCGATATTCAAGCGCCTGTTTGTTCGAATCTTGCGACGCGAAATCGCGCCCTCCGGGACCGCCCGGCGACCGTGCCGGCGACCGTCCCCAGGCCCTCGCCCGTCACGCCTTGTTCATTTCTTGCAAGAACACGACGTACGATTGCCGCCGTGACGAAACGGTTGACGGAGGTGGCCCGCAAGGCGGGCGTCAGCGAGGCCACCGTGAGCCGGGTGCTCAACGGCCGCGGGGGCGTGTCCGAGGCGACCCGGACGGCGGTGCTGACGGCGCTCGACGTGCTCGGCTACGAGCGCCCGACCAAGCTGCGCGGCGAGCGGGCCCGGCTCGTCGGCCTGGTCCTGCCCGAACTGCAGAACCCGATCTTCCCGGCGCTGGCCGAGGTGGTGACCGGCTCCCTCGCCCAGCGCGGCTTCACCCCCGCGCTCTGCGCCCGCACGATCGGCGGGGTGTCCGAGTCGGACTACGTCGAGATGCTCCTCGACCACCAGGTCTCCGGCGTGATCTTCGCGGGCGGGTCGTACGCCCTCGCCGACGCCACGCACGAGCACTACCGCAGGTTGACCGACCGGGGCCTGCCCGTGGTCCTGGTCAACGCCGGCGTCGACGAGCTGGGCTTCCCCCGGGTCTCCACCGACGACGCGGTGGCGGTGGAGCAGGCGTACGGCCACCTGCGCTCGCTGGGGCACGAGCGGATCGGCATGGTGCTCGGCCCGGAGGGGCACGTCCCCTCCCGCCGCAAACGGGACGCCATGGTCCAGGCCGCGGGCTGGGCCGACGACAACGACTGCGTCGAGCGCTCCAGCTTCTCGATGGAGGGGGCGCGGGTCGCCGCGACCAAGCTGGTCGAGCGCGGCGTGACCGGCATCATCTGCGCCAGCGACGTGCTGGCCCTGGGCACCATCCGGGCCGCGCGGCGGCTGGGCCGTGCGGTGCCGACCGACGTGTCCGTGGTGGGCTACGACGACTCCGCGTTCATGACCTGCACCGATCCGCCGTTGACCACCGTGCGGCAGCCGATCGAGACGATGGGTCAGGCCGCGGTGGACCTGCTGGTCACCCAGATCGAGGGCGCCGGCGTGCTGCACGACGAGCTGCTGTTCGAGCCCGAACTGGTGGTGCGCGGCTCGACCGCGCCCGCCCCCGGCCGCTGACCACCCCGCCGAAGGTCGGCTGACGCCGGCCGCAAACCGCCTGGCCACCGAACGGCCGTCGACCGCTGCCCGCGGTCGGCGGCCGTTTCGTCGTGGCCGGCGGAATGCGCGGCCAAGGCGTGGCCGTCCGCCTGTCGATATCTGTCGTCATCAAGTCGTGTCTTTTCAAGGCACGATCGAAACCTTGCCGCTATGAGTCGGCCTCGCTACAGTGACTCCACTCACACCTGGCCCCGCCCCCAACCGGGACAGGTCGCGTGGCGGATGCCGGTCGACAGCAGGGCATCCCCGCGGTGACGAGCACCGCAGATCAGCGAAGGCCATGGATACACCCGTTCCCGAAGGGATGGACAGATGTCCGTACCGCAGTACCGGAAGGCTGCGGCGATAGCGCTCGCGGCCGGCCTGGGGCTCAGCCTCGCGGCGTGCTCCACCAAGAGCGACGACGCCGGCAAGGACGCCAGCGGCAAGGTCACCATCACCGTCGACTGCCAGCCGGTCGGCGCCCAGAAAGAGCTGCTGAAGAACTGGAACGACGACGTGGTCGAGTTCCAGCGGCAGAACCCGAACATCGTCATCAAGAGCGTCAGCGTCGGCGAGCAGTGCAACAACCCGCCGGACTTCACCGCGCGCCTCGCCGGCGGCACGGTGACCGACGTGTTCTACGGGTACATGACCGATCTCCAGCAGGTGCTCGACTCCGGTCAGGCCATGGACATCACCGAGTACGCCAACAAGGACGCGATCCCGACCTGGGACAGCGTCGACCCGGCGCTCAAGGGCGTCTTCACCGACGGCGGCAAGCTCTACGCCGTCCCGGTGAAGAACTACTCGATGGGCCTGGTCTACAACAAGGTCCTGTTCCAGAGGGCCGGCCTCGACGTGAACAACCCGCCCAAGACCTGGGCGGAGGTCCGGGAGGCGGCCAAGAAGATCTCCGCCCTGGGCAACGGCATCGCGGGCTACTCCGAGTACAGCGCCGGCAACACCGGCGGCTGGCACTTCACCTCCCTGCTCTACTCCCAGGGCGGCCAGGTGCTGACCGAGGACGGCAAGAAGGCCGACTTCAACAACGCGATGGGCAAGCAGGTCCTGCAGAACCTCAAGGACATGCGGTACGGCGACAACAGCATGGGCAGCCGCCAGCTGCTCCAGTGGGGTGACCTGCTGACCAACGCCGGCGCGGGCAAGGTCGGCATGTTCATCGGCGCCCCGGACGCCACCCAGGCGATCGTCAGCCAGTTCCAGGGCAAGTTCCAGGACTGGGCGATGGGCCCGCTGCCCGGCCAGGACGGGCCGGCGAAGGCGACGCTCGGTGGCGGCGAGGGCTACTTCTTCAAGAAGGGCCTCACCCCCGACCAGGTCAAGGCCGGTCTGAAGTGGATCGCGTACCAGAAGCTGACGCCGGGCAAGGGGCAGTTCGACTACGTCCGCGCCAAGCCGCAGAACTACCCGGTGGGCCTGCCCCAGCCGCTGCTCTTCGCCAATGGCAGCGAGGCGCAGAAGCAGGAGGTCGACCTGCGCAAGGCGAACGCGAACGTCGACACCGCGAACTTCGCGGTCTTCGAGGCGAACCCGGTCCCGATCAAGGGTGAGCCCCGCAACGCGCAGGCGATCTACGCGGTGCTCGACGCGGCGATGTCCGGGGTCCTGACCAACCCGAACGCGAACATCGACGCGCTGCTCAAGACGGCCGAGGACAAGGTCAACCAGCTGCTGGCCGCCGGGAGCTGAGCCGACGGGGTGGGGGCCGCCGCGGTGGCCCCCCACCCGGCTGCTCCGCGCCCGGCGGCCAGCGTCTGTTGCTCCTCGTCCGCCTCCGTCGCATGCCTCCCGGCGCGGTGCG
>NZ_JBSSLX010000112.1:0-18069 GCF_053890995.1 Micromonospora sp. I033
CTGCTGGACTTCCTGGCGCTGCGCGCGCTGCCCGGCGTCGAGGAGGTCCGCGACGGGACGTACCACCGGGGGCTGCGGTTGCCGCACGGGCCCGGCACGGTGTCGCTGACCCCGGCCGACGGGCACGTGGCCGCCACCCTGCGGCTGGCCGACATGCGCGACCTGGCCCCGGCGGTGGCCCGCTGCCGCCGCCTGCTCGACCTGGACGCCGACCCGGTCGCGGTCGACGCCACCCTGGCGGCGGACCCGGCCCTGGCCCGGGCGGTGGCCGCCGAACCCGGCGTCCGCCTCCCGCACGCGGTGGACGGCTTCGAGATGGCCGTCCGCGCCATCACCACCCAACAGATCTCCCTCCGGTCCGCGAGAACGACCCTGACCCACCTCCTCACCGCCACCACCCGCCCCGTCGATCATGAGGTTGACGGCGGAGTCGATCTCCTCGACAGCGGCCAACCTCATGATCGACCGCTGGGGTTGCGGGCGTTTCCGAGCGCGGCGGACGTTCTCGGCGTGGACGACAGCGCGTTCCGGATGCCGGCGGCGCGGCGGGAGACGATCCGCGCGGTGGCGCGCGCCGTCGCCGACGGGGAACTCGACCTGGCGCCGGGCGGGGACCGGGAGGAGGCGGTGCGGCGGCTGGCCGCGCTGCCCGGGATCGGGCCGTGGACCGCGGGCTACGTGGCCATGCGCGCGCTCGGCGACCCCGACGTCCTCCTCCCCACCGACCTGGGCGTACGCCGGGGCGCCGCGGCGCTCGGCCTGCCCGACGACCCGAAGACCCTGAACGCGTACGCGGACCGCTGGCGCCCCTGGCGGTCGTACGCGGTGATCCGACTCTGGAGAGCGGCATGACCACACTGGACAGCACCGTCATCGACACCCCCGCCGGGCCGCTGAGCGTGCTCGCCGGACCCGACGGGGCGGTACGCGCGGCCGGCTTCACCGCCGACCCGGCGACCCTCGTACCCCTGGTCCATCCCGGACTGCGCGGCGCCCTGCGCGACCGGGCCGACCTCGGCCCGGTGACCGCCGCCGTGCGCGCCTACCTGGCCGGGGACCTGACCGCCATCGACAACGTCCCGGTCCACCAGCAGACCGGCGGCGTCTTCCTGGCCCACGCCTGGCGGGTGCTGCGCGACGTCAAGCCGGGCGACCCGGTGACCTACACCGGCTTCGCGGCGCTGGCCGGGCGGCCGGCCGCGGTCCGCGCCGCCGCGGCGGCCTGCGCCCGCAACGCCGCCGCGCTCTTCGTGCCCTGCCACCGGGTTCTGCGCACCGACGGCACGCTCGGCGGCTACCGCTGGGGGCTGGACGTGAAGAAGTGGCTTCTCGGGCATGAGGGACGGGTGTCGGCCACCTGACCCCCGTACTGTCGCCCGGTGCCGCTACCGTCGGGTAGTGCCTGCGCAGAGCGACGGCAACCCCGCGGCGTGTCACGACGCCCGTCCCCGCCCGCTGCGCAACCTCTGGCGGCTGCGTTCCTACCTCCGCCCGTACGCGGCGGAGTTCGCCTGGCTGCTGCTCGCCGCCCTGGCCGCCACGGCGGCGAGCCTGGCCGTGCCGCTGGTGGTGCAGCGGGTGGTGGACGGGCCGGTGGCCCGGCACGACGTGGCCGGGCTGCTCCGGCTCGGCGCCCTCGCCCTGCTGCTCGGCCTGGCCGAGGCGGTGCTCATCTTCATCCGGCGGTGGACCCAGTCCTCCTCCTCGGTCGGCATGGAGGCGGCCATCCGGGCCGACGTCTACGCCCACCTGCAACGCCTGCCGGCCGGCTTCCACGACCGGTGGCAGTCCGGCCAACTGCTCTCCCGGATCACCAGCGACCTCTCGGTGATCCGCCGGTTCCTCTCCTTCGGCCTGCTCTTCCTGGTGCTCAACCTGATCACCTACGCCGCCGTGGTGGTGCTGCTGATCCGGCTGCACCCCTGGCTCGGCCTGCTGGTGGCGGCCAGCGCCGTCCCGCTGTTCCTGATCAGCCGCCGGTTCGCCCGGCACTACCACGCGGCGTCCCGGCGGATGCAGGACCAGCAGGGCGACGTGGCCACGCTGGTCGAGGAGACCGCGCAGGGGCTGCGCACCATGCGGGCCTACGGGCGGGGGCCGGAGCTGGCCGCCCGGTTCGCCACCGGCACCCGCCGGCTGCACGACACCGGGATCCGCAAGGCCCGGCTGCTGGCCCGCACCTCCGCCCTGTTCGACCTGGTGCCCAACCTGACTCTCGGGGTGGTGCTGGTGGCCGGCGCCGCCGCCGTCGCCCGGGGCGGGCTCACCATCGGCGAGCTGGTCGCCTTCGTCAGCCTCCAGCTGATGCTGATCTGGCCGGTGCAGTCGCTCGGCTGGATCATCGCGAACGGGCAGGAGGCGGCGACCGCCGCCGACCGGATCCAGGAGGTGCTGGACACCGCGCCCGCCATCGTGGACGCTCCGCACGCCCGCACGCTGGACCGGGCCGCGGTGCGCGGCCGGCTCCGCTTCGAGCGGGTGAGCTTCCGCTACCCCGGCGGCCCGGCGCCGGTGCTGCACGAGGTGGAGCTGACCGTCGAGCCCGGCGAGACGCTGGCCCTGGTCGGTGCGACCGGCTGCGGCAAGAGCACCCTGCTCTCGCTGGTCCCCCGGCTGCACGAGGTGACCGGCGGCCGGATCACCCTGGACGGGCACGACCTGCGCGACCTGCGGCTCGGCTCGCTTCGCCGGCTGGTCGGGGTGGCCTTCGAGGAGCCGACGCTGTTCTCCATGTCGGTCTGGGAGAACCTGACACTGGGCCGGCCGGAGGCCGGCGAGGAGGAGGTCCGGGCCGCGCTCGCGCTGGCCCAAGCCGAATTCGCCCACGACCTGCCGTGGGGGCTGGCCACCCGGGTCGGCGAGCAGGGGCTCTCCCTCTCCGGCGGGCAGCGGCAGCGGCTCGCGCTCGCCCGGGCGGTGCTCGGCCGGCCCGCGCTGCTGGTGCTCGACGACCCGCTCTCCGCGCTCGACGTGCACACCGAGGCGCTGGTCGAGGCGGCCCTGCGCCGCGTCCTGCGGGACACCACCGCGCTGCTGGTGGTGCACCGGCCCTCCACGGTGGCACTCGCCGACCGGGTGGCGCTGCTCGACGGCGGGCGGATCGTCGCGGTCGGCTCCCACTCCGACCTGATGGCCGGGGTGCCGGCCTACCGGGCGGTGCTCTCCGCCGAGCCGGAGCGGCGGGCGGACGGCGTCGGCCTGGTGCGCTCGTGACCGGTGCTGCCGGGCCACCCCGGATACCCCGGCAGCGCGGCGACCCCGACCTCTCCCGGCAGGGCGACGACCCCGACCTCTCGCGGCGGCGGGACGACCCCGACCTCGACCTGGCCCGGTGGCGCGGGCGGGCGACCGATCCCGACGCCGACCGCAGCCGGGCGGAGGACTCCTCGCCCGCGGCGGTGGCCCGGCTCCGGGCCCGCAGCCGGGCCCTGCTCCGCGACCTGCTCCGCCCGCACCGGGCCCGGCTCGGGCTGGCGGTGTCCCTGCTGCTGGCCCAGAACGCCGCCGCGATGGCCGGCCCGTACCTGGTGATGCTCGGCATCGACCGGGGCATCGACCCGCTGCGGGCCGGCGACCCCGGCCCGCTGGTCGCCGTCGCCGCCGCGTTCGTCGTCGCGACCGGCACCGAGTACGCGACCCGGCGCGCCTTCCTCGCCCTCGCCGCCCGGATCGGCCAGGCCGTCCTGCTCGACCTCCGGAACCGGGTGTACGGCCACTTCCTCCGCCTCGACGTGGGCTTCCACGAGCGCTACACCTCCGGCCGGATGGTGTCCCGGCTGACCAGCGACCTGGACTCGATCGCCGAACTGGTCGACGGCGGGATCGACAAGCTGGTCATGGCCGCGCTGTCGGTGCTGTCGGTGGCGGGCATCCTGCTCTGGCTCGACCTGCCGCTGGCGGCGGTCACCCTGCTCGCCTTCCCGTTCCTGTTCTGGCTGTCCCGCTGGTTCGCCCGCGCCTCCACCGGGGCGTACCGGCGGACCCGGGAGGCGGTGGCGCTGGTCATCGTGCACTTCGTCGAGTCGCTGCGCGGGATCCGGGCAGTCCAGGCGTACCGGCGGGAGCTCCGCAACCAGCGCATCTTCGCCGCGGTGAACGACGACTACCGGCAGGCCAGCCTCCGCGCGTTCCGGCTGATCGCGGTCTACTCGCCGGGCATCCGGCTCATCGGCAACCTGACCGCCGCGGCGGTGCTCGGCTACGGCGGCTGGCGGGTGCTGGGCGGGCGGACCGAGGTCGGCGTGCTCGCCGCGTTCCTGCTCTACCTGCGCCGGTTCTTCGAGCCGATGGAGGAGCTGAGCCAGTTCTACAACGCGTTGCAGTCGGCCACCGCCGCGCTGGAGAAGCTGGCCGGTGTGCTCGACGAGCGGCCGGCGGTGGCCGAGCCGGCGCGGCCGGTGCCGCTGCCCGCCGGTCCGGGGCGGGGCGCGCTGGTGTTCCGCTCGGTGCACTTCGGCTACCGGCCCGAGGCACCGATCCTCTCCGGGCTGGAGCTGACCGTGCCGGCCGGGCAGACCGTCGCGCTGATCGGGCCCACCGGGGCCGGCAAGACCACCATCGCCAAGCTGCTGGCCCGGTTCCACGACCCGGCGTCGGGCGGCATCAGCCTGGACGGGGTGGACCTGCGGCACCTGGCCGACGCCGAGCTGCGCCGGGCGGTGGTGCTGGTCACCCAGGAGAATCACCTGTTCAGCGGCTCGGTCGCGGAGAACATCCGGTTCGGCCGTCCGGACGCCGACGACGCCACCGTGGAGGCCGCCGCCCGGGCCATCGGCGCGCACGACTTCATCGCCGCGCTTCCCGACGGGTACGCCACCGACGTGCACCGGCGCGGCGGCCGGCTCTCCGCCGGGCAGCGGCAGCTGGTCGCGTTCGCCCGGGCGTTCCTGGCCGACCCGCGGGTGCTGATCCTCGACGAGGCCACCTCGTCGCTGGACGTGCCGACCGAGCGCCTCGTGCAACGGGCGCTGCGCAGCGTCCTGCGGGACCGCACCGCGCTGGTGATCGCGCACCGCCTCTCCACCGTGGAGATCGCCGACCGGGTGCTGGTGCTCGACGGCGGCCGGATCGTGGAGGACGGGCCGCCGGCCGAGCTGGCCGCCGCCGGTGGCCGGTACGCCGCCCTGCACCGTCAGTGGCGCGACTCCCTGATCTGAGCCGGGCCGGCCCGGCGGGGCGGCCGCTGCCCGTCAACGACCGGGGTCGGACGGCGGCACGCCGGCATAACGCATGGCCGGCGGGTCACCGGCTGCCTACGATCGGCTGATGACCGACACGGCGAGGACGGCCCGCGCCGGCGTCCCCGAGCGTCCGACCCTGGACGGCATCGAGGAGACCTGGGCGCGCCGCTGGCAGGAGGACGGGACGTACGCGTTCGACCGCTCGAAGGAGCGTTCGGATGTCTACGCGATCGACACCCCGCCGCCGACCGTATCGGGCGAGCTGCACATGGGGCACGTCTTCTCCTACACGCACACCGACACGGTGGCCCGGTTCCAGCGGATGCGCGGCCGCACGGTCTTCTACCCGATGGGCTGGGACGACAACGGCCTGCCCACCGAGCGGCGGGTGCAGAACGTCTACGGGGTGCGTCCCGACCCGGCCCTGCCCTACGACCCGGCCTGGCGGCCGCCGGCCGCGCCGGTGAGCGAGGCGGCCCGGAAGGACCCGGCGACGATCTCCCGGCGCAACTTCATCGAGCTGTGCGAGGTGCTCACCGCCGAGGACGAGAAGGTCTTCGAGGCGCTGTGGCGTCGCCTCGGGCTGTCGGTGGACTGGTCGCTGACCTACACCACGATCGGGCGGGTGGCCCGGGCGACCAGCCAGCGGGCGTTCCTGCGCAACCTGGCCCGGGGCGAGGCCTACCAGGCCGAGGCGCCGACGCTCTGGGACGTCGGTTTCGCCACCGCGGTGGCCCAGGCCGAGCTGGAGGACCGGGAGCGGCCGGGCGCCTACCACCGGCTGCGCTTCCACGGCCCGGCCGGGCGCGAGGTGCTGATCGACACCACCCGGCCGGAGCTGCTGCCGGCCTGCGTGGCGCTGGTCTGCCACCCGGACGACGAGCGCTACGCCGACCTGGTCGGCGCGTCGGTGCGCAGCCCGCTCTTCGGGGTCGAGGTGCCGGTGCGCGCGCACCCGCTGGCGGACCCGGCCAAGGGCACCGGCATCGCGATGGTCTGCACCTTCGGCGACCTGGCCGACGTGACCTGGTGGCGGGAGCTCCAGCTGGACACCCGCGTGGTGATCGGCCGGGACGGGCGGCTGCTGCCGGAGCCGCCGGCCGGCGTGCCCGCCGAGCCCTACGCGGCCCTGGCCGGGCAGACCGTGAACGGCGCCCGGCGGACGATCGTCGAGCTGCTGGCCGACGCGGGCGACCTGGTGGGCGAGCCGCGTCCGATCACCCACCCGGTGAAGTTCTACGAGCGCGGCGACCGGCCGCTGGAGATCGTCTCCACCCGCCAGTGGTATCTGCGCAACGGCGGCCGGGATCTCGGCCTGCGCGAGGAACTGCTGGCCCGGGGGCGGGAGCTGCGCTGGGTGCCGGAGCACATGCGACACCGCTACGAGCACTGGGTGGGGGGCCTGACCGGTGACTGGCTGGTCAGTCGGCAGCGCTTCTTCGGCGTGCCGGTGCCGGTGTGGTACCGGCTCGACGACGCTGGCGAGCCGGACTGGTCCCAGCCTCTCACACCGGACGAGGCGGTGCTCCCGGTCGACCCGTCGAGCGACCCGCCGCCCGGCTACCAGGAGGCGCAGCGCGGGATGCCGGGCGGCTTCGTCGGCGACCCCGACGTGCTGGACACCTGGGCCACCTCGTCGCTGACCCCGCAGATCGTCGGCGGCTGGGAGACCGATGAGGACCTGTTCCGGCGGGTCTTCCCGATGGACCTGCGCCCGCAGGGGCAGGAGATCATCCGGACCTGGCTCTTCGCCTCGGTGGTCCGGGCGCACCTGGAGCAGGGCGTGCTGCCCTGGCGGACCGCGGTGCTCTCCGGCTGGATCCTCGACCCCGACCGGAAGAAGATGTCCAAGTCCAAGGGGAACGTGGTCACCCCGATGGGCCTGCTGGAGCAGCACGGTTCGGACGCGGTCCGCTACTGGGCCGCCAGCGGCAAGCCCGGCATGGACCTGGCCTTCGACCCGGCGCAGATCAAGGTGGGTCGCCGGCTCGCCACGAAGCTGCTCAACGCGTCGAAGTTCGCCCTCGGGCTGGGCGCCGCGGACGCGCTGCGGGCGCCGGCGACCGCTCCGCTGGACACCGCCATGCTCGCCGAACTGTCCGGCGTGGTCGCCACCGCGACCACCGCCTTCGACGGGTACGACCACACGGCCGCGCTGATCGCCACGGAGGCCTTCTTCTGGCGGTTCTGCGACGACTACATCGAGCTGGTGAAGGAGCGCGCCTACGGCACCGGGCCGGGGGCGGACTCGGCCCGGGCGGCGCTGGCCACCGCGCTCTCGGTGCAGTTGCGGCTCTTCGCGCCGGTGCTGCCCTTCGTCACCGAGGAGGTCTGGTCGTGGTGGCGGTACGGCTCGGTGCACCGGGCGCCCTGGCCGACCACCTACGAGGTGGGCCGGGCGGTGCAGGGGCCGGGTGACCCGGAGCTGCTCCGGCTGGCCGCGGACGCGCTGGGCCAGGTGCGCCGGGCCAAGTCGGAGCGGAAGCTGTCGATGAAGGCGGAGGTGCCGCTGGCCGAGGC
The DNA here is from genome assembly GCF_053890995.1 of Micromonospora sp. I033. Lineage (NCBI taxonomy): Bacteria > Bacillati > Actinomycetota > Actinomycetes > Micromonosporales > Micromonosporaceae > Micromonospora > Micromonospora sp. I033. The sequence continues at coordinate 7,701 of NZ_JBSSLX010000112.1, forward strand.
GCTCGGGCCGGCCGCCCTGCTCGACCGGCTCACCCTGGTGGCCGACGACGTCCGGGCGGCGGGCCGGATCGCCAAGCTCGATCTGCTCCCCGACCGCACCACCGAACTCGTCATCGCCTGCGCCTTCTGAGCTGCCGCACGGTGGCCCCGCTCGACCGACCTCGGCCGGTCGCGTCGGGCGGGGCCCCTGTGCTGCGGGTCAGCTCGTCTCGCCGGCCACGCTGAACGAGCGGAGTCGGTCGATCGCGAGGCCGGTGAAGCCGACCGCGATCAGCGCGCTCATCACCGCCGCGACCGGCACCGACACGTCCGTGGCGAGCAGTTCGGTCGGTGCGATCCGGTCGGCGAGCGCGATCACGTACTGCTGGATGGAGAGCACCTTCGTGCCGCTCACGAAGTTGCCGAGCAGCCCCTCCCAGATGAGCACGTAGACGAGGCCGAGCAGCACCGGCCGCCGGGTGACCAGGCTGAGCGCCACGAAGAACGCGCAGTACGCCAGCGCGCCGATCGACGCGGCGACGGCGAGCGCCAGGCCGAGGCGTACCGAGTGGGCGAGCACGCCCGCGACGTAGAGCGGCACGGCGACGGTGACCGCCGTGACGCCGGCGGCCACGGCCAGCTTCGGCAGGACGATCTGCCAGCGCGGCAGCGGCTTGGTGAGGATGTGCACCACCGTGCCGTCGTCGATCTCCGCGCCGAGCACGCCGGTGCCGACGATGAGCGCGACCACCGGCAGCACCACGGCCAGGCCGAGCCCGACCAGCACGGCCGGCCCCCACTCGCCGGGGTCGACACCGAGCGAACGGGAGAGGATCGCCAGTGCCAGCAGCAGGGCGGGCAGCGGGAGCAGCAGGAGGAAGCGGCGCCGGCCGAACAGGCCGCGCGCGGTGATCCAGGAAACGGTCGACACGGTTCAGCTCCCCACCAGGTAGGAGAAGACGCTCTCCAGCGATTCGTCCTCGGGCGTCAGCGACCGGACCCGGAGGCCCCGGGCCAGCGCGATCTTCGGCAGCGCCCGGGTGAAGGCACCGTAGTCGCCGGCACGCACGGTCAGGCCGTCCCGGCCGATCTCCACCCCGGTCACCGACTCCTCGGCGATCAACGCGACCGCGAGGGCCCGGTCGTCGGTGGAGCGGACCCGGAACACGTGCGGCCGGTTGGTCATCAGCCGGCGGATGGTCCGGTAGTCGCCGGAGGCGGCCAGCCGGCCGGCGACCATCACCTGCACGGTGCCGGAGACCTGCTCGACCTCCTCCAGGATGTGCGAGCTGAACAGGATGGTCCGGCCGGCGTCGCCGAGCCGGTGCAGCAGGGCCATCATGTGCAGCCGCTGCCGCGGGTCCATCCCGTTGAACGGCTCGTCGAGCAGCAGCACCTGCGGGTCGTGCACCAGGGCGGCGGCCACCCGGGTGCGCTGCCGCATGCCCTTGGAGTAGGTGCCGATCTTCCGGTCCTGCGCGTCCTCCATCTCGACCAGCGCGATGGCGCTACGGGCCGCCGCCTCCGGGTCGGGCAGCCGGTGCAGCTTGGCGCTGGCCAGCACGAACTCGTACGCGCTCAGGAACGTGTGCACCGCCTCCCGCTCGCTGACCAGGCCGAGCCGCCGGTAGACGTCGGGGTTGCGCCAGGTCGGCGCGCCGTCGAGGGTGACGCCGCCCCGGGACGGGGCCAGGAAGCCGGCCATCATGTGCAGCAGGGTGGTCTTGCCGGCGCCGTTGGGGCCGAGCAGGCCGGTCACCCCGGGGCCGAGCCGCATGGTGACGTCGTTGACCGCCACCACGTTGCCGTACCAGCGGGAGACGCCGGCCAGGTCGAGGGTGGAGGCGGGGGTCGCCGGGGCCGCCGGCTCCGCGCTGATCGTGGTCATCGGGCGGCCACCTTCCGGTATCGCAGCAGCAGCAGGGCGACGCAGCCGGCCACCAGCAGCACGGCGACGGCCACGTAGACCGGCCCGAAGCCGCCGATCTGATCTTCGGTCTGCCCACCGGGTACAAGCAGGTCGCCGAGGGTGTACTGGCCGACAGCATGGATCAGGGCGGTGGGCGAGCCGAGCATCGCCAGCTCGTTGACCGTGCGGGACGGCATGATCGACAGGATGCCGACGATCGGGGCGGTCATCAGGAACACGGCCACGATGCCGCCGGCCGCGAACGCCCGCTTGCCGGTGAGCGAGGCGATGAGCAGCCCGACCGAGGCGAAGACCACCGCCCAGAGCGCCGCGTAGAGCAGGCCGGGCAGCAGGTCGAGCAGCTCGTTCCAGACCCCGCGCATCCCGTCGTCGGTGGTGAACGCGGCGCCCAGGAACATCACCAGCTGCGGCGCGCCGAGCAGCAGCCAGAGCGCGGTGCCGAGCGCGCCGAGCTTGGCGAGGGCGTAGTCGCCGCGCGGCAGCGGGCGGGAGAAGTAGAGCGGCAGCACGCCGCTGTGCAGGTCGCGGGAGACCAGCTCCGGCCCGACCACCGCGACGAAGAAGATGACCAGCCAGCTCATCGCGTCGGCGAACTGGGCGTACGTCATGACGACCTGGCCGGTCTGCGTGCGTACCGCGGTCAGCCCGGCGGCGACGATCAGCACGATGCCCATCACCAGCCAGGGGAAGATCTTCGCCTTCGCGGACCGGCCCAGGCCGAACGCGGTGCGCAGGCCGTGCGAGTAGAGCGCGCCGAAGACGTGCCGGCGGCCGAGCCGCGTGCCGGTGTAGCGCTGGTAGCCGATGTCGTGGATGACGCCGGTCGGCTCAGACATGGCTGGGCTCCCTCGTGGCGAAGAGTTCGGCCACCCGGTGCCGCCGCTGGTCCAGCCGGTGCAGCGGCAGGTCCAGCTCGGCGACCGCGCCGATGATCAGGTCGTAGGTGGCGTCGTCGGCGAGCGGGACGAGCAGCAGCCGCCCCTCCCGGGACACCGGCAGGTCGAGCGCGGCGAGCCGGGCGGCCAGCTCGTCCGTACCCTCGCTCACCTCGACGGCGAGCACGTCGGTGGCCGAGGTCATCGCGGAGATCCGGTCGGCGCGCAGCAGCCGGCCGCCGTCGATGGCGACCAGGGTGTCGCAGATCCGCTCCACCTCGCCGAGCAGGTGGGAGCAGACCACCACCGAGATGCCGAACTCGGTGCCGATCCGGTGGATGAGGGCGAGCATGGCGTCCCGGCCGGCCGGGTCCAGGCCGTTGGTCGGCTCGTCGAGCAGCAGCAGGTCCGGGTCGTGCACCAGGGCCTGGGCGAGTTTCACCCGCTGCTTCATGCCGGTGGAGTAGCCACCGACGGCCCGGTGCCGCTCCTCGTGCAGGCCGACGTGGCGCAGCGCCTCGGAGGCCCGCTCCCGGGCCACCGTGCGGGGCAGCCCGCTGATCCGGCCGAGGTGGGTGACCAGCTCGGCGGCGGAGAGGTCCGGCGGGAGGGCGTCGTGCTCGGGCATGTAGCCGACCCGGGCGCGGACGGCCGCGGGGTCGGTGGTGGGGTCGAGGCCGAGCACGGAGACCCGACCGCTGGTCGGGGCGAGCAGGCCCAAAAGGATCTTGATCAGGGTGGACTTGCCGGCGCCGTTCGCGCCCACCAGTCCGATGATCCCCGGCTCGACCGACACCGTGAGGTCGGCCAACGCGGTGACCCGGCCTCCGTACGTCTTGGTCAGCGACTCGGTCGCGAGCAGTGTCACGAGGTCAGCGTAGGAAGCGCGGGCCGCTCCGGGTACCCGGAAACACTCGGGGTTGCCCCTGATTCCGCCCGGACGGGTCGGTAAGGCTTCCGTAAGCGGCCGGACCGGTGACTCCGGGCCGGCGCGGCGGGAGACTCGACGCATGTCGATCCGCCTGCTGCGCGCGCCGCTGACCTGGGTCGCGGTCGCCGTCCTCGCGGCCGGCACGGCCGCCGGCCTGTACTGGTTCCAGCCGTGGAAGCTGGTCACCGACACCGAGGTGCACGAGCAGCTCACCGCGGTGTCCGGCGAGCCGGCGGCCCCGCCCGGCACCGCCACGCCGGCCGCACCGGCGTCCACCGGGCCGGTACTGGTCAGCCGGGGTGCCTTCGTCAGCCATGAGCACGACACCCGGGGCACCGCCCGGATCGTCCGCACCGCCGACGGCCGGCACCGGCTGGAACTGGTCGGGCTGGCCACCTCGAACGGACCGGATCTTCACGTCTGGCTGACCGACCAGCCGGTTCGGAGCGGTCCGTCCGGCTGGCACGTCTTCGACGACGGCCGGTACGTGGCGCTCGGCCCGCTCAAGGGCAACCGGGGCGACCAGGCGTACGCGATCCCGGCCGGGACCGATCTCGGCGGGCTGACCAGCGTCTCCATCTGGTGCGAGCGGTTCGCCGTCTCGTTCGGGGCGGCCCCGCTCGCCGCCGCCGGCTGAGACCGGCCCGGCTCCGCGCCGCCCGCGGCGACCGCCCCGCGACCGCCGGTTTGCCGGCTGGTGAGCGGCAGGTGGAGTGGCGCTCTCGACCGATCGCCGGTGGGCTGCGAAACTGTGTGCCGGCCGGTGAGTTGGGGGTTCGATGAGCAACGGGTGGGTGCTGCCCGAGGACGTGTTGCGGGATGCGCCGGCGTACGCGCCAAGGCCCGCCGAGCTGGCCGATCTGGAGTTGCTGCTGACCGGGGCCTACGCCCCGCTGACCGGCTTCATGACCCGGGCCGACCTGGCGTCGCTGGGCCGGCGCGGCCGGCTCGCCGACGGCACGCCGTGGCCGGTGGCGGTGACGCTCCAGGTGCCGGCCGCGCTCGCCGACGGGCTGGTGCTGGACGACCCGCTGCGCCGGGCGCTGGTGCTCACCGACGGCGAGGGCGCCCCGGTGGCCGCCATGGACGTGACCGACGCGTGGCCGGCCCGCGACGGCACGGTCGGCGTGGGCGGCGCCGTACGCCGGCTCGGCGACGGCGGTCACGGCCCGTTCCAGCGGCTGCGGCGCGGTCCGGACGAGGTCCGGGGGTTGCTGCCACCGGGGCGGGTGCTCGGCGTCTTCGCCGACCGTCCGCTGCACCGGCCGCAGCTCGCGCAGATCGCGCACGCCGCCCGGACGCTCGGCGCGCACCTGCTGGTGCTGATCCCGCTGGGCGAGGAGGCGGCCGGCGGGCTGCCGGCCGAGGCGCTGGTGCGCAGCGTGTTCGCCGCCCGGGACCGGATGCCGCCGGCCACCCTGGTGGCGGTGCCGCTGGCCCGGCGGCCCGACGAGATCAGCGACGCGCTGCTCCGGGCCCGGGTCGCCGCCGCGTACGGGGTGACCCACCTGCTCTCCACCGAGGGCATGCTCTCCGGGGCCGGTCTGCGGGTGCTGGTGCCCCGCGAGCTGGCCTACGACAACCGGGACGGGCAGTGGCGCTGGCGGGAGGACATCCCGCCGCGCAACCGGCGGCTGGCGCTCAGCCAGGAGGAGATCGACGACCTGCTGGACCGGGGCTTCCCGCTGCCCGAGTGGCACACCCCGCCGGCGGTCGCCAAGGAGCTGGCCCGGGCCCGCCCGCCGCGCCGGCACCGGGGCCTGGTGATCTTCCTGACCGGCCTGTCCGGCTCCGGCAAGTCGACCATCGCCCGTGGCCTGGCCGACCTGCTGCGTGAGGGCGGCGACCGGACCATCACCCTGCTCGACGGCGACGTGGTGCGCCGGGAGCTCTCGGCCGGGCTGGGCTTCAGCAAGGCCGACCGGGATCTCAACGTGCGCCGGATCGGCTGGGTGGCCGCCGAGATCGCCCGGCACCGGGGGGTCGGCATCTGCTGCCCGATCGCCCCGTACGCGGCCGCCCGGGCCACCGCCCGGGAGATGGCGCAGGCCGCCGGGGCCGGCTTCCTGCTGGTCCACGTGGCCACCCCGCTGGAGGTCTGCGAGCAGCGCGACCGCAAGGGCCTGTACGCGCGCGCCCGGGCCGGCCTGATCACCGGGATGACCGGGATCGACGACCCGTACGAGGAGCCGACCGACGCCGACCTCGTGGTGGACACCACGGACATGTCCGTCGAGGAGGCGGTCCAGCGGGTGATGGAGCACCTCACCGAGACCGGCTGGGTGGAGCCCCGCCTCCAGTCCGCCTGATTCCGGCACACCGACCGCCGCCGCCCCGAGCTGGGACGGCGGCGGTTCCGCGTTCACTTCCGTTGTCCTGCGTTGCCCGCTAGTGTTCATCTTTGTTGGAACACGTTCGACCGCGTGGGGACACGGTCGGGAGCCGGAGGTGAGGGCGGGGTGCTGGCGCGGCAGCGGCAGGCGGTCATCCTGGAACGGGTCCGCGCCGCCGGAGGCGTCCGGGTCACCGAGCTGGCCGCCGAGTTCGGCGTCTCGGACATGACCATCCGGCGCGACCTGGAGACGCTCCACGAGCAGGGCCTGCTCGCCAAGGTGCACGGCGGGGCGACACTGGCCGGGCCCGGCTCGACCGACGAGCCCGGCTTCCGCGCCAAGTCGGTCCGCCAGTCGGTCGAGAAGGCCGCCATCGCCGACCGCGCCGCGCGGCTGGTCCGCCCCGGCGCCGCGATCGCGCTCTCCGCCGGCACCACCACCGCCGAGCTGGCCCGCCGGCTGACCGACGTGCCGGGGCTGACCGTGGTGACGAACTCCCTGCCGGTGGCCGAGATCCTGCACGTCGGCGGCCGGCCGGACCAGACCGTGGTGCTCACCGGCGGGGTGCGCACCCCCTCCGACGCGCTGGTCGGCCCACTGGCCGTGGCCGCGATCGGGGCGCTCCACCTGGACCTGCTCTTCCTCGGCGTGCACGGGATCAGCGAGCGGGCGGGGTTCACCACCCCCAACCTCATGGAGGCGGACACGGACCGGGCCCTGGTGGCGGCCGCCGACCGGCTGGTGGTCCTCGCCGACCACACCAAGTGGGGCACGGTCGGCATCTCCTCGATCGTCGGCCTGGACGCGGCGGACGTCCTGGTCACCGACGACCGGTTGGCGCCCGACGCGCGCCGGGTACTCGAGGACAGGGTGGGTGAGCTGGTGATCGTGCCGGGCACGGAGGGTGCGGAGTGAAGCGTACGCATATCGAGCTGGCCGACGGCCGCGAGTTGATCTACTTCGACGAGCGGGACGACGCGGTTCGCGACCAGCCGGACCGGCGGGAGCTGCCCCCGCCGCCGCACGCCTCCCAGCTCCGGTACGACCCGCTGACCGACGAGTGGGTGGCCGTCGCGGTGCACCGGCAGACCCGGACCTTCCTGCCCCCGGCCGACCAGTGCCCGCTCTGCCCCTCCCGCGGCGACCGGCTCAGCGAGATCCCCGCCCCCGACTACGACGTGGTCGTCTTCGAGAACCGCTTCCCGTCGCTGAGCCAGCGGGTCGCCGACGAGCCGGCCGAGATCACTCCGTTCACCCCGGTCCGCCCCGGGCGCGGCAAGTGCGAGGTGGTCTGCTTCACCGACGACCACAACGCCTCGTTCGCCAGCCTCTCACCCGGCCGGGTGCGGACGGTGCTCGACGCGCTCGCCGACCGCACCACGGCGCTCGGCGAACTGCCCGGAGTGGAGCAGATCTTCCCGTTCGAGAACCGGGGCGTGGAGATCGGCGTGACCCTGCACCACCCGCACGGCCAGATCTACGCGTACCCGTTCGTCACGCCGCGGACCCGGACCATGCTGGCCGCCGCCCGCCGGCACGCCGAGCGCACCGGGGGCAACCTCTACGCCGACGTGCTCGCCGCCGAACGCGCCGCCGGCGACCGGGTGGTGGCCAGCAACGAGCACTGGACGGCGTACGTGCCGGCGGCGGCCCGCTGGCCGTTCGAGGTGCACGTGGCCCCGCACCGCCCGGTGCCGGACATCCCGGCCCTGGACGACGCCGAGCGGGACGCCTTCGGGCCGCTCTACCTGGACGTGCTGCGTCGCTTCGACGGGCTGTTCGACATGCCGATGCCCTACATCGCGGCCTGGCACCAGGCCCCGGTGCGCGTCGACCGGGAGCTGGGGCACCTGCACCTGCAGCTGTTCAGCATCCGGCGCGCCAAGGACAAGCTGAAGTACCTGGCCGGTTCCGAGTCGGGGATGGGCGTGTTCATCAACGACATCGCTCCCGAGCGGGCCGCCGAACTGCTCCGCGCCGCCTGAGCTCCCGCCCGACAACAGGGCGCGGGGGGCCCGGGACAGGGCCCCCCGCGAGGGAAGGGACGGCTGGCTGTGTGCGACAGCCGGGAAGGCTGGCTGATCGGCGGCTCACGCCGCGAGGCGACCGAGGTCAACCTTCCTGGACGGGACTGGCATCACGTCCACCCTGCTCAACGAGGCGTGCCCGCCCCGGGTGACGCGGACCGCGGACACGACGGAGCCCGCCGGCCACGCCGGCGGGCTCCGGTGCGAACGGTGATGGTCAGGCCGACAGCTTGCGGGCCAGGTTCTCGTCGAGCGCGTTCATGAACTCGTCGGTGGTCAGCCACGGGGCGTCCCGCGAGATGAGCAGCGCGAGGTCCTTGGTCATCTGGCCGCCCTCGACGGTCTCGACGATGACCTGCTCCAGGGTGTTGGCGAACTCGGTGACCGCCGGGGTGCCGTCCAGCTTGCCCCGGTGGGCCAGGCCCCGGGTCCAGGCGTAGATCGAGGCGATCGGGTTGGTCGAGGTCTTCTCGCCCTTCTGCCACTGCCGGTAGTGCCGGGTGACCGTGCCGTGCGCGGCCTCGGCCTCGACTGTGCGGCCGTCCGGGGAGAGCAGGACGGAGGTCATCAGACCCAGCGAGCCGAAGCCCTGCGCGACGGTGTCGGACTGGACGTCACCGTCGTAGTTCTTGCAGGCCCAGACGTAGCCGCCCTCCCACTTGAGCGCGGCGGCGACCATGTCGTCGATCAGCCGGTGCTCGTAGGTGATGCCGGCGGCCTCGAACTCCGACTTGAACTCGTTCTCGAACACCTCGGCGAAGATGTCCTTGAACCGGCCGTCGTACGCCTTGAGAATGGTGTTCTTGGTCGACAGGTAGACCGGGTAGCCGCGGTCCAGGCCGTACCGGAACGAGGCGCGGGCGAAGTCCCGGATCGAGTCGTCGAAGTTGTACATGCCCATGGCGATGCCGCCGCCGGAGAAGTTGGCGACCTCCATCTCCATCGGCGCGCCGCCGTCGGCCGGGGTGTAGGTGACGGTCACCTTGCCGGGGCCGGGCACGACGAAGTCGGTGGCCTTGTACTGGTCGCCGTGCGCGTGCCGGCCGATGATGATCGGCTTGGTCCAGCCCGGGACGAGCCGCGGCACGTTCGACATGATGATCGGCTCGCGGAAGACCACGCCGCCGAGGATGTTGCGGATGGTGCCGTTCGGCGACCGCCACATCTTCTTCAGGCCGAACTCCTCCACCCGGGCCTCGTCCGGGGTGATGGTGGCGCACTTGACGCCGACGCCGTGCTCCTTGATGGCGTTGGCGGCGTCGACGGTGACCTGGTCGTCGGTCTCGTCGCGGTGCTGGATCGACAGGTCGTAGTAGTGCAGGTCGACGTCGAGGTAGGGCAGGATCAGCTGCTCCCGGATCTGCTTCCAGATGATCCGGGTCATCTCGTCGCCGTCGATTTCCACGACCGGGTTGTTTACCTTGATCTTCGCCATCGGCCGGCGCTCCTCTCGGGGGACACGTGCTCAAGCAGTACGAGCGTACTGGAAACTGACCGGGGCTCCCCAGCCGGCCTCACCCCGCGGGAAAACGGGGTCGCCCGGGACGGGCCGCGGTGACATCCTTCCCGGATGCCGCTGACTCACACGGTCGGGTCTATCACGGTCACCGCCCTGCTCGACGGGGTGGGTCCCTTCTTCCAGGCGCGCGCCGAGGCGTTCCCCGACGCCACGCCGGAGCAGTGGCGCGAGGCCGACCGGCGGGACCCGGAGACGGTCACCAAGGACGGCCGCTGGTGGCTGCCGTTCCGCGCGTTCGCACTGCGTACCGGGGACGGGCCGGTCACCCTCGTCGACGCCGGGATCGGCCCGGCCGACGCGCTCGCCGCGAGCTGGGCGCCGGTGCCCGGCCGGCTGCCGGCCGAGCTGGCCGCCGCCGGCATCGACCCGGCGGACGTACGCACCGTGGTGCTCACCCACCTGCACACCGACCACATCGGCTGGGCGGGCCCGCTCTTCCCGAACGCGGACCACCTGGTGCAGCGCGCCGAGCTGGCCGCGCTGGAGCTGTTCCACCCCGACCTGCCGGCCCGGCTCCTGGGGCCGTTGCGCGCCGCCGGCCAGCTCCGGGTGGTCGACGGCGACACCACCCTCACCACCGGCGTACGCGTGCTCAGCACACCGGGCCACACCCCCGGCCACCAGTCCGTGCTGGTGGAGGACGGCACGGACCGCCTCCTGGTGACCGGCGACCTCCTGGTCCACACCCTCCAACTGATCGACCCCACCCTCGCCTACGCCCACGAGGAGAACCCGGCGGAGGCGGCCAGTGCTGTCAGTCGCGCTCTCGGCAGGG
>NZ_JBSSLX010000113.1:0-18020 GCF_053890995.1 Micromonospora sp. I033
GCGCGGCCGGTCGGGTCAGGCGCGACGGCGACCGGCCCGGCGGCGCCGGCCGCGACGGGCGACCAGCGCCGCCACCAGCCCGCCGACGACGAGGGCGAGCAGGCCGGCGGCGGGCGCGATGAGCCGCCAGTCGCCGTCGGCCATCCGGCGCAGCGCGGTCCCGGCCGGCCCGCGCCACTGCGGCGGCGGCGTCGGCCGGGCGGCTGCCGGGGAGCCGCTCGGGGCGACCTGTTCCGCGTCCAGCTCGCCGGGCTCGACCAGCCGGCCGACCGAGGCGTCCCGGGGCAGTGAGAAGCCCCAGTCGAGCAGTTGGGCGCCCTGCTGCCAGCCGCGTACCGGGCGGGCCTCGGCGCCGAGCAGCGTGACCACGAGCCGCCGGCCTCCGCGCTGGGCGGCGCCGACGTAGCTGTGCCGGGCCAGCTCCGTGAATCCGGTCTTGCCGCCGAGAGCGCCCGGGTAGCGGTAGATCAGCTGGTTCTCGTTCTGGATCTGGAAGCCGCCGGCCTTGAGCGCGGGCTGGGCGGGGATCTGGGCCCGCTCGGTGACCGCGTAGCGGCGGAACCGCGGGTCGGCGAAGCAGGCCCGGGCGATCAGCGCCAGGTCGTACGCGCTGGTGAACTGACCCGGGCCGTCCAGGCCGGACGGGGTCACCGCGCGGGTCTGCCGGGCGCCCAGCCGGCGGGCCTCGGCGTTCATCTCCGCGACGCCGGCGCGGGCGCTGCCGGCGCCGAGCCGGGCCAGCATGTTCGCCGCGTCGTTGCCGGACTGGAGGAGGAGCCCCAACCAGAGCGTCTCCACCGCGTAGCGCCCGCCGACGAGCAGGCCGACGGCCGAGCTGCCCCGCTCGATGTCCAGGTCGGCCCGGGTGGCGGTGGCCACCTGCTTCGGATCGAGCCGGTTCAGCATGGTGGCCGCCAGCAGCAGCTTCTGCGTGCTCGCCGGGGTGGCGTACTGGTGCGGGCCGCAGGCGCCGAGCACGGCGCCGCTGTCCAGGTCGGCGACCAGCCAGGTGGTGGCGGTGACCGCCGGGGGCGCCGGGCTGCCGGGAGGCGTCACCAGCCCCGCCGTGGCCAGCGCCTCGCCGCCCACCGCCTGCTGCTCGGGCACCGGCGGCGGCGGGGTGGGACGCGGTGGCCGGGTCACCTTCGGCGCCGGCAGCCGCGGGCAGGGCACCGTCGCCCCGGCGGCGGTCACCGGCGGCGCGGCGTTCGCCGGGGCCGGCGCCCCGGTGGCGAGCAGGGCGACGACGGTGGCGGCGGCCAGGACCCGGGCTCTCATGGAGAGGCACCATACCCAGCCCCGTTCCGGGCCCGGCGCAGCCACCGTCGCTGCCCCGGGATCCCGTGCGGCGTCCCGGGCGCCGCACACGTGACGGTGCCCGCCGGAACGTGGTCCGGCGGGCACCTTCACGATCGGCCCGGGCGCGGCCCGGGATGTTTCCGGGTCAGCGGGAGCCGATCCCGAAGCGGCCGCGGCGACGCCAGGCCAGGGAGAGCAGCACGAGCACCGCGCCCGCGCCGGCCAGGCCGCCGCCGAGCTTCACCGGCGTGCTGAGGTTGTCACCGGTCACCGGCAGGTTGCCGCCGCCCGGCCGGCCCGGACGGTCCGGCCGCCGCTGGTAGACGACGCCCGTGGCACTGTCCTCTTCCCCGCCCTGGCGGGCGGTGAAGGTGTACCGCCCGGTCCGGGTGGGCTTGTAGGTGACGGTGAACGCGCCGTCGGCCCCGGCCGTCACGGTGAACTCGGTCGGCGCCGGCTGCGGCTGCTGGTAGGCCACCGCGGTCATCGCGACGGCGCTGCCGTCGCTGCGGCGGACCGACCCCTGGGCGGGTGCCGCGTTGGGGTTGCCGGTGATCGTCACGTCGATCTCGACGGCCCCGGGCGCGAAGCCTGTGCCCCTGAGGGTGAAGGTCTCGCCGAGCGGGATGGCCGGCGGCCTGACGGTCAGCGACGCGTCACCCGGCGGGTACACGGGCGGCTGCGGCTGTGCCGCGCCGGCCGCTGTCGGCACGGCCGCCACGGCCAGGCCGACCGTGAGCGCCATGAAGATGCGGGATAGCCGCATGATGGATTCCCTCCTACTGATCACAGCTTGGTGCGGAAACAACTTGGGTGGTCCATGGGGTGACGGTGGGTGTGAGCACCAGCTCGGCCGTGCCGGCGCTCGTCTTGCCGGTGAGCAGGGTGACGTCGAGGGTCCGGGTACGACCCGGCTTGGCCTCCACCTTCGTCACGGTCACCTGGCGACTACCGGCGGTCCCGCTGCCCATCGGGACGTCCCGGCCGTCGAGCCGCCCGCCGAGCACCGCCCCTCCGGTCGGCGTGTACACCGACACGAAGGTGCGGGCGGTGTACGGATCGCCGGAGAGCGCGAGGCCGGTGACCGACTCGGCCAGGCCCGACTTCGGGACGGTGGAGTGGACCGTGACCCGGAGCCGCAGCTCCCGGCGCCCGTCCGGCTGGCAGTCGCCGACCGTCACGCTTGCCGAGAACCTCAGGTAGTAGCCGAGCTTCGCGCCGCTGCCGTCGTTGAGGAACACGCCGACAGTCGGCACGGTGTCCTTCTCGCGGAGCTTTCCGGCCAACCGGCTGTCGCCGAGGACCCGCTGCTCCGCAGGATGGGCACTCCAGAACAATATCCGACGTTCAGTGATAGAACGGTTGAAAACGGTCAGAAGTGCCCGCGGATTTACCGCCTTGGTGAAGAGCGCGTCGAACACCGCGGACGCGGCCTGCGCGAAATAGGCGTCCTGCTCGGTGGTGTCGAGCGTGCGGTAGGCGTCGCTGAGCAGGGTCCGGACCACCGTGCTGCCGGCCAGGCTCGGCCGGCCCGGCACGGTCACCGGCCCGATCACGCCGAGCAGGTACGACAGCACCAGCGGGTCCACCGCGAGCACCCCGTCCACCGTCGTGCCGGTGCGCCGGCGGACCATCTCCCGGTAGAGCGCCGCCGCGGTCGGAAAGTCCGGGCTGAGGTTGACGTCCGCCGGGTACGTCCCGGGCAGGTCCTTCCAGAGGCGCCGCATCTCCTGGCTCACCGGCAGCGCCGGGGTGAAGGCTCCCAGGCTGCTGGCGCTGGCCTGCCCGGACATCCGGATCCGGCCGCCCTCGGCCCGCAGCACCGCGTGCGCGCCGAACATGCCCCCGGTGGCGCGCAGCTCGGCCGGGTTCTGCGAGACGAGCAGGTAGTCGCGCGGGCCGTCGGCGCCGAGCAGCGCCGGCAGCAGCCGGGCGCCCTGGTCCGCGGCGGCGGTGAGTTCGCCCAGCCGGTCCAGCTCGGTCCGCAGCCCGGCGACCGCGTCCCGGACCTGCTCGACGAGGTCGTCGGTGGACACCGCGCGCAACCGCACACCGGTCTCCCGCACCGCGCGGTCGGCGGCGGAGACCTCGGCCGAGACGGCGCGCAGCCGGCCCAGGTCGAGCCGCCCCTCCTTCGGCACCAGCGAGGCGAGGTCGACCCGGAGCAGGGTGGGGAAGGCAAGGCGCGCCAGGTCGTCCACGGCCACCGCGATCTGGCGTACCGCGGCGAGATCGTCGCCCGCGTAGGGGGCCTGCTGGCCGAGCCACCAGCCCGGGTCGCCGGTGGCGCTCCGGGCGGCGGCGGCCTGCTCCTGGAGCGCGGCGAGCGTGCGCTGGGCCCGGGCCACGTCGCCGCCGACCACCAGGGTGCTCAGCTCCTTGGCCAGCCCGGCCGCGTTGAGCAGGTGCGCCCGGGCCTGCCAGCCGCGGAACGCGACCCAGCCGCCGGTGGCCAGCAGCACCGAGACGACAACCAGCCCGACGAGCAGGACCCGGCGTACCCGGGCCCGGCTCCGACGCCGGGAGCGCCGCCGCCGGAGGGGCAGCCCACCGCTATCCGTCACACCACTCTCCCCAGTTCGAATCGGACACCAATGACGATTGATCGCTTTCTAGCACGAATCTCCACGGATTCGTGGCGATATCACGCACATTGGTGTGGTGTGGCGGTTTCGCGAAGACCACTCCGGTCAGCGGCGGGCGTCTCCCGCGCGCGCCGAGACCTCGTGCAGCAGCTGCTCGATCCGGTCGACGCCGGCCCGCAGCGACATCTCCCGCAGGTAGGCGTCCCGCCCCCGGCGGCCCATCTCCACCCGGGCCGGCGGCGGGATCGCCGAGGCGAGCCAGAACCGGTCCGCCAGCGCGGCCCAGTCCTCGGGCGGGCAGGACAGCCCGGCCCGGGCCCGTTCCACCAGCGCCACCGTGTCGCCGCCGGCCGAGGCGACCACCGGCGCGGCGCAGGAGAGTGCGGCCTGGAGTTTGCCGGGCACCATGCCCCGCAGCTCCGGCAGGTCCCGCAGCATGACGAGCTGGTAGTCGGCCGCCGCGTACAGCTCCGGCATGTCCAACGGGGACCGCCGGTCGACGAACCGGACGTTGCCGGCCTGGAGTTCGGCGGCGAGCCCCCGCACCCGCCGCTCCTCGGCTCCCGAGCCGACCAGGACCAGGTCCATCCGGTCGTCCAGCGCGGCCGCCGCGCGCACGGCGGTCTCCAGCCCCTGCCGTACGCCGATCGTGCCGGCGTGCATCACGACGCAGCGGCCGTCCCGGCGGATCAGCCGCCGGGCCGCCCGGCTGGGCTCGGTCGGGCGGAAGATCCGCTCGTCGGTCCAGTTCAGCACCACCCGCACCCGGTCCGGGTCGGCACCCCCGGCGACCACCAGGTCGCGCATGGAGGGTGCGGTGACCGCGACGGCCCCCGCCTCCTGGTAGATCCGGCGCAGGGTGGCGTCCAGCCGGCCCGACCACCGGCGGGCCTCCCCCGCCCGGGACGGCTCCTCCTCCGGCCAGACGTCCTGCACGTGCAGCACCGTCGGCACCCGGCCGAGCAGCCGCAGCAGGCCGGCCGCCGCGAAGGTGACCGCCGGGAGCTGGAAGACGTACAGGGCGTCGACGTCGCCGAGGAAGCGCCGGCCGGTCAGCGCCACGCTGCCGGCGAAGGAGAGCCAGCTGGCCATCCGCGCCCCGGCGGAGCCGTCGCCGCGGGCGTACCGGGGCACCCGGCGGACGGTCAGCCGCTCGCTGTGCGTCTGGTGCCGCCAGCGCTGCCGCCAGCCGGGGTAGACGTGCCCGCCGGGATAGTCCGGGAAGCCGGTGAGCACGCGGACGTCGTGGCCGCGGGCGGCCAACTCCTCGGCCAGGCTGCCCGGGATGAACGCGGGCTCCGGCGGGAAGTGGTACGACAGGATGCCGATCTTCATGGCCGCGCTCCCGGCGCGGCTTCCCGACACGCGGAGCCCGCCACCCCGTACGATGCCGACATCCCCTCTGCGTCCGGCCGCGACCGCCGGAACACCGCCGTCGCGGCGCCGTGTCCCGCGACCGTGCCGACGAGAGGGGTGCAGATGGTCGACGGGGTGCTCTTCGTCTGCCACGCCAACATGTGCCGGTCACCGATGGCGGAGTACATCGCCCGCCGGCTGCTCCGCGACCTGCCGGTCGCGGTGACCAGCGCGGGCACCGACGCCCTCGACGGGGCGGCCATGCACCCGTACGCGATCGAGGTGGCCGCCGGGACCGGGGCGGACCCGGCGGCGTTCCGCACCCGCCGGCTCCGCCCGGAACACCTGACCCGGGCCACCCTGGTGCTGACCGCGACCCGGCGGCAGCGGTCGGTCTGCACCGCGCTGGCCCCGGCGGCGCTGTCCCGGACCTTCACGCTCCGCCAGTTCGCCCGGCTGGCCGCCGCGGCGGCCACGGCCGAGCCGGAGGAGGCGACCGGGCCCGCCGTCACGCGCGGGCGTTCCCCGCTGCGGGCCGCCGTGGTGGCGGCCGCCCGCGCCCGGGGGCGGCTGCAACCCGCCACCCCCGGCGCGGACGACCTCCGCGACCCGATCGGCGGCTCCCCCGCCGACTTCCGGCGCTGCGCCGAGGAGATCGAGCGGTCGATCCGACCGGTGCTCGCGCTCATCGGGACAGCCGGGTGAGTTCCTGGGTGTGGTCGCCGACGGCGGCCTGCTCCCCGCGCCGGGCCACCCCGGCCCGGTCGGCGGGCACCGACGGCGCGCCGGCCGGCACGACCACCTTGTACGCCTCGTACTGGTAGGCGTCCGCCTTGGCCACCTTGGCCATGTTCAGCACGCAGCCGAGCAGGCGCACCGAGACCGAGTGCAGCGCGTGGGCCGCCGCGGCCACCTGGCTGCGCGAGGTCCGTCCCTGCTGGGTGACCAGCAGCGCGCCGTCGGCCTGCACGGCCACCACCACGCCGTCGGTGACCGCGAGCAGCGGCGCGGTGTCGATGATCACGATGTCCGCCGACTCACGCAGCGCCACCAGCAGGTCCGCCATCGCCTTCGAGCCGAGCAGCTCGCTGGGGTTGGGCGGGGTGGCGCCGCTGGGCAGCACCAGGAGCGACTTGTCGCCCCACCGCTGCACCACGTCGCCGACCTGGACGTCGCCGACCAGCACGTCGGTGAGCCCCACCCCGCCGTCCAGGCCGAGGTAGTCGGCGACCTTGGGACGGCGCAGGTCGGCGTCGATGAGCAGCACGCGCCAGCCCGCCTCGGCCAGCGCGATGGCCGTGTTGCACGCCATGGTGGTCTTCCCCTCGCCCTGCAGGGCGCTGGTGACCGCGATGACCCGGGCCGGCTCGTGCACGTCGACGAAGCGCAGGTTGGTGCGGAGCTTGCGGACCGCCTCGGCGCGCGGCGAGTGGGCCGCCTCGCCGACGATCAGCGGGGCCGCCTTGGCGCCGGATTCGAACGGGATCTCGCCCAGCAGCGGGCTGCCGGTCACCCGCTGGAGCGCGGCGGCGTCCCGCATCCGGACGTCGGCCAGCCCGCGGAGCACGGCCAGCCCGGCGCCGAGCAGCAGCCCCAGCAGGCCGCCGATGACCAGGTTCCGCACCGGCTGCGGCGAGACCGGGCTGGAGGTCACCCGGGGACCGCTGACCACCTCGAGCTTGATCGGCGGGGCCTTGCCGTCCGGCGGGGTCTCCACCTTCTGCACCAGCTCGATGAAGTTGGCGGAGAGCGCCTCGGTGGTCTTCAGCGCCCGGGTCTGGTCGGTGTCGGTGACGGTGGCCTTCAGCAGCACCGTGCCGGCCTCGGTGGTGGTGACGATCCGGCGCTGCACCTGGTCGGCGGTGAGCCCGAGCGGGGCCTCGGCGACCACGCTCTGCGCCAGCCGGTCGCTGGTGAGCAGGTCACCGTAGGACTTCACCCGCTGCTGGAGGAAGAGGCCGCCCTGGTACGCGTCGGTGACGCCCTGGCTCGGCGTGGTGACGAAGAAGGTCACCGAGGCCTCGTAACGGGGTGCCGTGCGGACCGTCACCAGCGCGGCGGTGCCCAGGGCGATCATTACCGTGACCAGCACGATCCACCAGTGGCGTCGGACCAGGCGCAGGTAGCTGAGAACGTCCATCACGCTCCCCCTCGCGACGCGCCGGTCTGCCGATGAAACTGCACGAAAGCCCCCTAAAAACGCCAGTACACGTGCGAGGATCGAAAACGCTTATACATCTCGGTAAGCGACTCGATGAATGTAAACGATCAGAACCGCACAGACGGTCTAAATCCTCCCATTTCGGAGCACTCATCGAGGCATCCCGTGGATCGTCAGGCCGCCGCGGTGGCCACCCACTCCCTGTTAACGCCGCACCCGGCCACGTGGTGCGGCCCGGCGGGCGGCCGGATAGGGTCGGAACCGGTGTGCCGGGAAGTCTGGTCGGCGATCATTCCGCCGACCCCTGCTCCCGGAACGGACACCGCATGACCGAACGCACCCCACGCTTCCCCCGTCTGCTGGCCCGGCGGTCGTGGCCGGACGCCCGCCACCTGGCCGAGGTGCTGCGGACCGAGACCGTCGGCGGCGGGCTGCTCCTGCTGGGTGCGGTGATCGCCCTGGCCTGGGCCAACTCCCCGTGGCGGACGGCGTACGCCGAGCTGGGCGACTGGGTGCCGTGGCCGGGCGGCGCCGGGCTGCACCTGGACCTCAGCCTCGCCACCTGGGCCGCCGACGGCCTGCTGGCCATCTTCTTCTTCGTGGTCGGCCTGGAGCTCAAGCGGGAGTTCGTGGCCGGCGACCTGCGCGACCCACGCCGTGCGGCGCTGCCCGTGGTGGCCGCCATGGGCGGCATGGCCGTGCCGGCGCTGGTCTACCTCACGGTGACGCTCAGCGCCGGCGGCACGGGGCTACGCGGCTGGGCGATCCCCACCGCCACCGACATCGCCTTCGCGCTCGCCGTGCTCGCCGTGGTCAGCTCGCACCTGCCGCAGGGCCTGCGGGCCTTCCTGCTCACCCTCGCCGTGGTCGACGACCTGTTCGCGATCGTCATCATCGCGGTCTTCTACACCGCCGACCTCCACCCGCTGCCGCTGCTCGCCGCGGTGCTGCCGATCGCCGCCTTCGCCCTGCTGGTGCGGCGGCGCCACACCTGGTGGTGGGCGCTGCTGCCGCTCGCGGTGACCGCCTGGGCGCTGGTGCACGCCTCCGGCGTGCACGCCACGGTGGCCGGGGTGCTGCTGGGCTTCACCGTGCCCGTACGCGCCGGCACGGGCGGCGGGCCGAGCCCGGCCGAGCGGCTGGAACACCGGTGGCGGCCGGTCTCGGCGGGCCTCGCGGTGCCGGTGTTCGCGTTCTTCGCCGCCGGGGTGTCCCTCGTCGACGTCGACCTGGCCGAGGTCCTCACCGACCCGGTGGTGCTCGGGGTGGCCGCCGGGCTGGTGCTCGGCAAGGCGGTCGGGGTGTTCGGCTCCACGTTCCTGCTCGCCCGGTTCACCCGCGCGGAACTCGACGAGGAGATCACCTGGGCCGACCTGGCCGGGCTGGCCCTGCTGGCCGGCATCGGCTTCACCGTGTCGCTGCTCATCGGGGATCTGGCGTTCGGGCCGGGCAGCCCCGAGGACGAGCGGGTGAAGGCCGCGGTGCTGCTCGGCTCGCTGGTCTCCGCCGGGCTCGCCTCGACGGTGCTGATCCGGCGCAACCGGGTCTACCGGCGGATCTCCGAACGGGAGAGCCGGGACGCCGACGGCGACGGCGTCCCGGACGTCTACCAGGACGAGACCGCGTAGCGCGGCAACCGGCCCGGCACGCCGGGCCGGGGTCACCGCCGGCGGCGGGCCTTCTCCTCCTCCGTCCCGTCGGTCTCCTCCTCCACCGCGTCGGCGTACGGGTCGAGGAGGTCATCGCCCGGCACCGCGATCTCCTCGACCCGGTCCTGCTCGTCCGAGCGCCCGCCGGGCGGAGGCTCCGGAGCGGTGCCGTCCCCGGCGAAACCGTACTCGTTGGGTACGTCGTGTCTGCTCATGCGCGGAACCTCCCGGTCGTCCCATCTGTTCCGGTGGCACCCGCCCGGCGGTGGTCACTCCACCGGGGGGCCCAGATGTTCATACCCAGGGACGCCGTCCACGATCATCCGGAACCGGGATTCCGCCGCCGCGACCAGTCACTGGCCGCGACGGCGGAACGGATCAGGTGAGTTCGGCGACCGCCTCGAGGACCAGCCAGAGGCCGCAGATGGCGAAGAGCACGGCGGCACCGTAGCGGATGGCCTTCTCCGGCAGGTGCCGGCCGAGCAGGCGGCCCACCAGGATCGCCAGGGCGTCGGCGGCGACCATGCCGAGGGTCGAGCCGAGCCAGGTGCCGAACCAGCCGTACTTGGTGGCCAGGGTGATGGTGGCGAGCATGGTCTTGTCGCCCAGCTCGGCCAGGAAGAACGCCACCCCGACCGCGACGACCGCGTTGCGGCTGCTCTTCTCCGCCTTGCGCTTCTCCTCCTCGGTCAGCTTGTCGCCGCGCAGCGTCCAGGCGCCGAAGCCGAGGAACGCCAGGCCGGCGATGAGCGAGATCCAGCCGGTGGGCAGCGCCGCGTTGAGGCCGCACCCGATGGCCACCGAGGCCAGGTGCACGATCGCGGTGGCCACGGTGATGCCGATGAGCACCGGCAGGGGCCGGAACCGGGTGGCGAACGTCAGGGCCATGAGCTGGGACTTGTCGCCCAGCTCGGCGACGAAGATGACGCCGAAGCTGACCACCAGCGCGACGAGGAAACCGTCCATGTGAACCTTCCCGATCAAGCCGGGAGGAGGTACGGGGCGCCCTCGACCCGGCTGCGACAGCCTGAGTCGAAGGTCTCGCCCGCCCCGGGGACCGGGGCCGCGTGGCCGGATGCGGAACGCATCAGTATGTCGACCACGACATTGGGGGCTACTCCCCTTCGCGCCGCCCAGCCTAGCCGATCACGGCGGGGCGGGCCGCGGCGGGTGAACAGGCTCACCGCCGCGGCCCGGCCGCTCAGTCGGCCCGGGCCAGGGTGACCCCGAAGAAGCCGTCCGGGTCGGTCCAGAACGCCTGCCGTTCGAACCCGGTCGCGGCCAGTTCCCGGGCGATCCCCTCGGGGCGGAACTTGGCCGAGACCTCGGTGCGCAGCTCCTCACCGGCGGCGAACTCGACGTCCATGTCGAGCACGCGCGCCCGGACCGGGCGCTCGGCCCGCAGCCGCATCTCGATCCACTCGTGCTCCGGGTCCCAGACCGCCACGTGCCGGAACGCCTCCGGGTCGAAGTCCGCCCCCAGCTCCCGGTTGATCACCCGGAGCACGTTGCGGTTGAACTCGGCGGTCACCCCGGCCGCGTCGTCGTAGGCGGGGACGATCACCGACGGGTCCTTGACCAGATCGGTGCCGATCAGGAGCCAGTCGCCGGGTTCCAGCGCCGCGCGCGTCGCGGTGAGGAACTCGGCCCGGTCCACCGGGAGCAGGTTGCCGATCGTCCCGCCGAGGAAGAGCACCAGGCGCCGGCCGCCGGTGGGCAGCCGGTCCAGGTGCCGGGTGAAGTCGCCGACGATGCCCCGCACCCGCAGCCCGGGGTACGCGGCCGCGATCTGCTCGGTGGACCGGCGCAGCGCGCTGACCGACACGTCCAGCGGGACGAAGGTGCCCAGGTCGCCGTGGCGGGTGAAGGCGTCCAGCAGCAGCCGGGTCTTCTCCGACGACCCGGAGCCCAGCTCGATCATGGTCTTCGCGCCGGTCAGCTCGGCGATGTCGTCCGCGTGCGCGGCCAGCACCGCCCGCTCGGCCCGGGTCGGGTAGTACTCCGGCAGCCGGGTGATCTCCTCGAAGAGCTCGCTGCCCCGGGCGTCGTAGAACCATTTCGGTGGCAGCCACTTCGGTGTCGCGGCCAGCCCGACCCGGACGTCCTCCCGCAGGCCGCGGCTGAGGTCCTGCTCCTCCAGGTGGATCTCCAGTGGCTCCGCGCTCATCAGCTGTCCTTCCTGTTCCTGCCGCTGTGGGAAACGGGTTCAGGCGGCCGCCAGCTCCCGGGTGTCCAGCCCGGTGGCGGTGGCCACCACCAGCCGGCCGTCCGGCACCGCCCGCCAGCCGGGGTCGTCGTCGAACGGCTCGGAGGCCAGCAGCACCGAGTCCCGGGCGCGGCGTGCCGACAGGGCGTGCCCGGCCACGGTCGCCGCCACCGTGGTTCCGTCGGTGAGCAGCAGGTTCAGCCGGGACCCGGGGGCGGCGGCGGAGACGGTCGCGACGGTCTCGGCAAGCGCGTCGCCGGGCTCCGCGCCGGCCCGCAGCCGGTGCCGGACCAGCGCCCAGAGCAGCGCCGAGTCGCTCGGCACCTCCAGGGTCAACAGGTCCCGGAGCGGCAGCCCGGCGGCGAGCGGCACCAGGCTGTCCGGCCAGCCCCGGACCACCCCGTTGTGGCTGAACAGCCAGCGTCCCTCGGCGAACGGCGCGGCCGCCGTCTCGTGCAGCGGCATGCCGACCGTGGCGGACCGGACGGCGGCCAGCACCGCGCCCGCGAGCGTCACGCCGGCCAGCTCCGGCAGGGTCGTGTCGCTCCACATCGGCTGCGCCCGCCGGTAGCGGACCGGCTCGCCGTCGCCCGGGTACCAGCCCACCCCGAAGCCGTCGGCGTTGATGGTGCCGCCGCCGCGCATGTCGCGCGGCGCCCAGGACTGGCGCAGCAGGCCGTACGGCGGGTCGAAGAGGAGGCTGCGCAGGCTGACCGGCGGACCGAGGTACGCCAGGTGGCGGCACATCAGGCGGCACCTCCGCTCACGCGTGCGACTCCTCGGGGCGGGCGTCGCGGGCGCAGCGGAAGCCGCTGAAGATCTGCCGCCGGATCGGGTAGTCCCAGTTGCGGAAGGTGCCCCGGCAGGCCGACCGGTCGGTGCCGAACGAACCGCCGCGCAGCACCCGGTGGTCGTCGCCGAAGAAGACCTCCGAGTATTCCCGGTAGGGGAACGCCACGAAGCCCGGGTGGCCCCGGAAACTGGACGAGGTCCACTCCCAGACGTCGCCGATGAGCTGGTGCACGCCGAGCGGGGAGGCGCCCTCCGGGTAGGCGCCCACCGGCGCCGGCCACAGGTGCCGCTGCCCCAGGTTGGCGTGGGCGCCGGTCGGGTCGGCGTCGCCCCAGGGATAGCGGCGGGACCGGCCGGTCGCCGGATCCCAGCGGGCCGCCTTCTCCCACTCCGCCTCGGTGGGCAGCCGCTTGCCGGCCCAGGCCGCGTACGCCGCCGCCTCGTGGAAGCAGACGTGCACCACCGGCTCGTCGTCGCGCACCGGCGACCAGCGGCCGAACCGGCGGTACGCCCAGCCGTCGCCGTCGCGCCGCCAGTGCATCGGCGCGCTCAGCCCGGCCTCGACCCGGTGCCGCCAGCCGGCCGCGCTCCACCAGCGCGGCTCGTCGTACCCGCCGTCGGCGATGAAGGCGCGGTACTGCCCGTTGGTGACCGGCGCCGCGTCGATGGCGTACGCCGGCAGGTCGACGGTGTGCGCGGGGCGCTCGTTGTCCAGCGCCCACGGGTCGGTGGAGGTGCCCATGGTGAACGGTCCGGCCGGCACCAGCACCTCGCCACCGACCCGGACCCGCGGCTCGGGCGGCGGCGGGGCGTCCAGCACCGGGCCGCCGGCGCGCAACTGGTGGGTGGCGAGCATGGTCTCGTCGTGCTGCTGCTCGTGCTGGACGATCATGCCGAACGCGAAGCCGTCCTCGATCAGCTTCCGGTCGGTGAACCGGATCCCGTCCAGCAGGTCGTACACCTTGTCCCGGACGGTGCGCACGTACGCCCGCGCCTCGGCCGGCGGCAGCAGCGGCAGCGCCGGGCGGTCCCGGCGGGGCTGCTTGAACGCGTCGTACAGGTCGTCGATGTCGCGGCGCACCGGCTCGCGCCCGCCGACGTCGCGGACCAGCCACAGCTCCTCCTGGTTGCCGACGTGCGCCAGGTCCCAGACCAGCGGGGACATCAGCGTGGAGTGCTGCCGCACCAGGTCGTCGTCGTCCACCGCGTCGGTCAGCAGCGCGGTCCGGGCGCGGGCGCGGGCCAGCTCGGCGGCGATCCGGCTGCGCAGCTGTTCGCCCTCGGTGGCCGGCCGCTCGGTCGTGGTCACCGGTGTCCCCTCTCCGCGGCGGCGCGGCGCCGCCGGATCTCTCGGCTCGTCTCGTCGTGCAGCCCGGCCGGCAGGTCCAGCCGGGGCAGGGCCGCCAGGGCCAGGTCGAACAGGGCCGCCGCGGCGGTGGCCAGCGGTCGCTCGGCCAGCCCGCGCCGGGCGGCCGCGAACCAGCGGTCGGCCACCGGGGCGGCGACGGCCAGCGCGTCCCGGGTGGTGACCGGGTCGGCGAACAGCGCGGCCAGCACCGCCAGCGGCACGGTCCATCCCCGGTCGGGCTGGCTGTCCAGGTAGCGGACCTCCAGGTAGCCGCGCGGGCGGACCGGCGGGAAGAGCGTGCTGAGGTGGTATTCCAGGTCGTCGGTGGTCGGTGGGTGCGGCAGCGCCCCGGCCAGCCAGTCGGCGAAGGTGACGCCCGGCGGCGGGGTCCAGTCCGGGCCGTCGCGGCGCACGCAGAGCAGCGGCGCGCCGAGCGCGTACCCGGTCCAGGCGGCGACCGGGTCCCGGTCGGCGCGGGTCGGCGACCAGACCGGGCGGGTGCGTGCCGGGTCGATGGCCAGCCAGGCGGCCATCCGGGTGGAGGCCCAGCCGGTGCGCCGGCCGGCGTGCCGGTCGGCGGTGGCGAAGGCGGCCAGCAGCGGCGGCCCCACGGCGTGGGCGGCGGCCCACCGCTCGGCCAGCCGGTCCGGCTCGCCCGCGTCCAGGCAGATCTGCAGCCCGGCGGTGCTGTACATCATCGCCCGCCCGGCCGGCCCGTGCCGGTCGAAGACGTGGCGCATGGCGCGGTAGCGCGGGGTTTCCACGACGGGGCGCGGGGGGCGCCAGGGGTCCATGCCGGTGCGGCCCAGAACGAGGCCGGCGGCGTCCAGCAGGGCCCGCAACTCGGCGAGGTCGGCCTCGGTGGCCAGCACGAGCGCGGCGACCGACGGTCGCGGCGCGGAGGAGATCTCCACCTGCCCGCCCGGCTCCACGGTCACGGTGCCACCGCGCCGGAGCCCGGCGGCCGGGCTGGTGGGGTCGAGGGCGACGGGGCTGTGCCGCCCCAGCGCCCGGCGCAGTCGC
This sequence comes from Micromonospora sp. I033, assembly GCF_053890995.1. Taxonomy (NCBI): domain Bacteria; kingdom Bacillati; phylum Actinomycetota; class Actinomycetes; order Micromonosporales; family Micromonosporaceae; genus Micromonospora; species Micromonospora sp. I033. Next base: position 14,420 of record NZ_JBSSLX010000113.1, read on the forward strand.
TCGCGGTCGACCGGGCGGGTCGGGTCCGCGGCGTCGTGCACCGTCCATTCCAGCTCGACGCCGGTCAGGCTGGGTGGCCCGGTCTTGAAGCAGATCCTGGCGATGTGCCCGTGGGCCCCCGCCTCGTCCCGCAGGACGGTGGTCCGGTCCAGCTCCGGCGACATCACCAAGAGACGGCTCCTCTCCCCGGGGCGGGCGACCACGCTGTCGGCGGGCGCCCGTGCCGTGGCGGCCGGGCGTCCGCGGGTCCCACCATCTTCTGTCTAGCAGACGGAATCCGCGCGCCCGGGGAGATGAATTTTTGTCCGGAATCCGATTGCGGACGGGGGCCGGACCCGCTCAGTGGCCGGGGGCGCCGCTCGGCTTTCCGGTCCGCCGCGTCGGCGCGACGGACGCGGACGGCGTCGCCTTGCGGGAGTCGGCCGACGGCTTCGGCTCATCGGGCTTCGGCGAGGCGGGCTTCGGCGAGGCGGGCGCCGGCGACGCCTCCGGCACGAGGGCGAGGCAGTAGCCGTCGACCCGGTCGGCGCCGCCGGCGGCGGAGACCAGGTCGGCGAACGCGGCCGTCTCCAGCGCCCGGGCCCGCTGCCGTTCGGGCTTCGCCAGGTACGCGCGGCACAGCCCGGCGAGCTGTTCGGCGCCGGCCGGCCGGCCCGGTCCGCCGGGGCCGCCGGGGGTCGGCGCGGTGGACGTGCCGCCGGACGGGCCCCCCGTCGGGGTCGCGCCCCCGGAGTGCGTCGGCGTGCCCGGACCACTCGCGCCGGTGCTGCCGGAGGTGGTCGGCACCGGCGGGGGCGCCGGTTCCGGGGCCCGGTCGAGGCTCACCGCGGCGAACGCGACCCCGGCCGTGGCGGTGGCGGCGACGCCGGCCAGCACCGCGCCGACCCGGAAGCGGTGGCGCGGTCGCGGCGCCGCGACCGGTGCCGGAGCCGGCCTCGCCCGCGCGGCGCGGAAGGCGGCGAGCGCCTGCTCCTCGCCGCTCAGTTCGCCCGGGTTGCCCGGGGCGGCCGCCGCGGCGAGCAGGTACGCCAGCGGATCGGCCGCCGGCTCCGGGGGTGTCCCGGCGCGGGCCGCGTCGAGGAGGCGCTCCGACTCCGCCCGGTCGGCGGGCCCGTCGGACCGGCGAAAGCTCATCCCGTTTCCCTCCACGTCAACCGTCCGCCGGCTCGGCGTTGGGCGCCTGCCGTCCCCGGCCGGTACGCGGCCGCGGCGGCGTCGCTCCCCCGGCCCGGTCCGACGACTGGTCGGGGTCGGCCGGCTGCAGCATGGCGGCCAGTCGGCGCAGCCCCCGGTGCGCGGCGGTGCGCACGGCGCCGGCCCGCCGACCGAGCACCCGCCCGGCGGTCTCCGCGTCCAACCCGATCACGGCGCGCAGCAGCACCGCCTCCGCCTCGCGGGGCGGCAGGCTGGCGATCAGCGCCAGCGCGCTCTCGGTGCCGATCGTCTCGCCCGCGCGCTCGGCGGTGTCCGCGTCCCCGGCCAGTTCGCTGAGCGCCTGCACCGGCACCGGCAGGGCGGGCCGGCGCCGCTGCCGGCGCAGGTGGTCCATGGCGCGGTTGCGGGCGATGGTGACCGTCCAGGCGCGGAACTCCCCGCCGGTGAAGCTGGGCAGGTCACGGGAGATCTGGAGCCACGCCTCCGAGGCGACGTCCTCGGCGTCGGCGCCGACCAGGGCGGTGAGGTAGCGCAGCAGGCCGGGCTGGAGGCTGCGGTAGAGGAAGCGGAAGGCCTCCTCGTCGCCCGCCTGCGCGGCGGCGACCGCCTCGTTCAGCTCACCGGTCATGGATCCGCCGTTCCCGCCGTGCCGGCACCGCGGACCGGCGCCCACCGGTGCCGGTGTGCCCGACGCCCGCCCGGTCGGACGACCGGACCTCCACCCGCACCATCAGTCCCCCGCTGACCTGATCGGCGCCCGGCACGGGAGGTGCGGACGCGCGTATGGACACCGCCGTGAAGGACGGCCGTCGGCGGACTTACCGTACCGGCGTCGCCGGTCGGCCGGGAGCCGGGCCAACGCTAGGAGCGGACGCCGGGTTCGACAAGGAGCCACCAAGCGGGGAAAGAGTGAGAATTATCTACGGCCAGCCACGGCGCGTCGATGTAACGAACGCCACCCGAACTGCGCTGCCGCTCGGCGGAACGGGACAAAACGCCAGGCCGGAAGCCGGACACACGAACCAACGAACACATTTTCCGGGCCGATCGTACGCAGATCGTCACCGTCAGCCAATCGGTGCGGGCACGGCTGACCGTTCGACCGAGCCGCGGCGGGCCGCCCGCCGGCCGTCTCGGGAGAGATCGCGGGAAATACTCCGCGACCGCTCTGGGTACGGTATGGACGTGTTGACTTCAGACGTCGTACTCAGCGGTCGGTACCGCCTGGATGACCGTGTCGCCACCGGCGGCATGGGCGACGTCTGGCGTGCCACGGACCTGGTGCTCGGCCGCCCGGTCGCGGTGAAGGTCCTGCTGCCCGCGCTGGTCTCCGACCCCGACTTCATCGCCCGCTTCCGCGCCGAGGCGCGGATCATGGCGTCGTTGCGCCACCCGGGCGTGGTCCAGGTCTTCGACTGCGGCGAGGACGACCTGCCCGACGGCGGCCGGGCCGACTACCTGGTCATGGAGTTCGTGGCGGGCGAGCCGCTCTCCCGCCGGATCGAGGCGGCCGGGCAGCTCGAGGTCGGCGAGACCATGTCGATCGTGGCGCAGGTGGCTCAGGCCCTGCACGCGGCGCACACCCGCGGCATCGTCCACCGGGACGTCAAGCCGAGCAACCTGCTCGTGCAGGACGACGGCACCGTGGTGCTTGTCGACTTCGGGGTGGCCCGGTCGACAAACGTCACCAGCATCACCAGCACCAACGCGGTGCCCGGCACCGCCCTCTACATGGCCCCCGAGCAGGCCGCCGGCCGCCCGGTCTCCGGCGCCACCGACATCTACGCGCTCGGCGCGGTGGCCTACTGCTGCCTCACCGGCAGCCCGCCGTTCACCGGGGACAATCCCCTTCAGGTGGCGGTCCGGCACCTCGACGACGAGCCGCCGGAGCTGCCGGTGGAGATCCCGCAGCCGGTTCGCGACCTGGTGGCCCGGGCCCTGGCCAAGGACCCGGCGGACCGCTTCCCCACCGCCGCGGCGATGGCCGAGGCGGCCCGCGCGGCCGGCAACGAGGCGCCCACCGCGATGGTGCCGGTGGCGCTGCGTGGCGCCACCGGGTCGAGCCGCACCCGCGACGACCTGACCGCCGCCGTGCCGGGGGCCCTGGTGGCCCCGGCCCGCCGGCGGGGCCGGCGGGGCACGCTGGTCGGCGCGGCGGCAGCGGTGCTGGTGGCGCTGACCGCCCTGGGCGCCGCCCTGGGCGCGGCGAAGAACGCCGAGGCGCCGGCCACCCAGATCGACACGACGGCGCCGGCGGTTGCCCCGAGCGCCTCGGTGGCGGAAGCCGCGGTCACCGAGGCGCCGCCGACGGACGAGGGTGGCCGCACCTACCGCCCGGTGGGTCCGACCGGCCGGCCCTCGACCTCGGCTTCGGCGTCGCCGAGCCCCTCCGGCAGCGCGTCGGCACAGCCGTCCCCGTCGAGCGTCCCGTCGACCCTGCCCTCCG
>NZ_JBSSLX010000114.1:0-17901 GCF_053890995.1 Micromonospora sp. I033
AGCGCCTCGGTCAGCTCGACGTCGTGGCACCGGTCGAGCCGGACGCCGGCGCGCAGCAGCGCCGGGTAGACGGCGGCGCCGGTGGCCCACACCCAGCGGGGCCGGTCGGCGGCCTCCCGGGCGGCCACCGCGGCGGCCAGGTCGGCCACCGGCTCGGCCGGGCCGGTGGGCCGGCCGGCCGCGTCGAGCGGTTGCAGGACTCCCCCGCCCCGCTCGTCCGACTCCACCGCCACCAGCACGGACGCGATTCTGCCCGGCCCCTCCGACAGATGCCGGAGGGGCCGGGCAGCGGGTCGCGCGGGTTACTTCCCGACGCCGGCCGTGAGGCCGGACTGCACCTGGCGCTGGAACACGATGTACACGATCAGCACCGGCAGCATCGCCATGGTGACCCCGGCGAAGAGGCCGGACCAGTCGGACTTGTAGCCCTGGTTGACCGACAGCTCGATCAGCCCCTGGGCGATCACCTGGTGCTTCGGCTCACCCGACACCGACTGCATGAGCAGGGTCGGCAGGTACCACTGGTTCCACTGACCGAGCACGTTGAAGATGCCGATGCTGATCAGGCCCGGCTTGGCCATCGGCAGCATGACGCTGAAGAAGGTGCGGGTGTGCGAGGCGCCGTCGACCTGGGCCGCCTCGGCGATCGAGTCGGGCAGCGTCCGGAAGAACGAGTGCATGAAGAAGACGGTGAACGACAGCGACCAGGCCACGTAGACCAGGATCAGCGTGAGGTGCTTGTTCGGGCCGAGCAGCGGGAACACCACGTTCATGTTGTAGACGCCCTTGAACAGCGGCACCGCGGCGAGGTAGATCGGCAGGGTCAGCCCCGACAGGAACATCCAGTAGATCAGCCGGTTGCCCCGGAACTCGTAGCGGGCCAGCGCGTACGCCGCCATCGAGCCCAGCAGCATCGTCAGGGTCACGCTGAAGATGAGCACGAGCAGCGTGTTCAGGAAGAAACTGTCGATGCCGGCCGTCCAGGCCCGGGCGAAGTTGTCCCACTGCAGCGACTTCGGGAACAGCGACAGCGGCTCGCGGATCACTTCCGAGTCGGTCTTGAGTGCGGACATCACCACCCACAGCAGTGGGTAGATCACCATCAGGGCCCACACCACCAGGAACAGGTGGGAGAAGCCGTTGAAGATCCGGGAACCCCATCCGGGCCGGTGCGCGTTCCGGCCCGCGGGCGCGGTGCGGGGCGGGGTGGCCTGGCCGGCCCGGTCGAGATCGTGCGTCGCCGTGCTCATCGTCGCGCCTCCTTCAGAACTCGATACGGTCACGACGGGTGATCCTCAGCTGGAGGGCGGCCAGCAGGATGGTGAAGATGGCCAGCGCCACGGCGATCGCACAGGCGTAGCCGAACTGGCCCTTCTGGAACGCGTTGAACTGGATCACCGACGCGAAGATCTCACTGGCGTGGTTCGGGCCGCCCTGGCTCGGCGTCATGACGAACACCAGGGCGTACATGTCCAGGGCGATGAAGCCCAGGTAGACCCAGGCGACCGAGATGGTGTCCCGGAGCAGCGGAAGGGTGACCCGGAAGAACGTGTGGAACCGGCCCGCCCCGTCCAGGATCGCCGCCTCGTAGATGTCCTTCGGGATCGACTGCATGGCCGCGGAGAACAGCACCATGTAGAAACCGGCGCCGCTCCACACCGCGATCAGCAGCAGCCACCAGAGCACCGCCGGGATGCCGAGGAACGGCTCCGGGTCGGCGGTGAACGCGATCGGGTTCTCCGCGTCGACGATCCCGATCTTGATGAGCAGGCCGTTGATCAGGCCCTGGCCGTCGGTCCGGTAGATCTGCTGCCACATGACGGCGATGACGACCAGCGACAGCACCTGCGGGAAGAAGAAGATGACCTTGTAGAGGGCGGAGCCGAACACCCCGCGGATGCCGGCCCTGTCCTCGCGTCCGCCCACGTTGAGCAGGAACGCGAGGAACAGGGCCAGCGCGATGGTGAACAGCGGCACGGTGACCAGGAAGAAAACGTTGTGCCAGAACGCCTTCCGGATCAGCTCGTCGGAGAGCAGCCGGACGTAGTTGTCCAGCCCGACGAAGCGCTGGGAGTTCGAGTAGCCACCCCAGTCGGTCAGCGAATATCCCGCCGCCTGCGCGAACGGCCACACCACGTAGAACAGGTACAGCGCGACGGGCAGGGCCAGGAAGCCCGTGACGAAACGCGCGACTCCGTGCCGCATTGGACTCACTCTCTCCGTCGGATCAGGCGGTGCGGGTCTGCTTCTTGATCGACGAGTCCTTGGCGACCTTGTCGGCGGCCGCCTGCATCTTGTCGACGAACTGCTGCGCGGTGAGCCGGCCGGCCATCAGCTCCTCGGAGAGGTTCTGGCTCTCCTTGTCCAGGTCGGCGTAGAAGTCCTGGAACTTGACCGAGATCAGCTCGGTGCCGCCGTTCTTCATCAGGGTGTTGGCGCTGGCGAGCGCGGTGTCCTGCACGTTGTCGCCGGAGCCCTTGGTGGAGGCCAGCGACTTGGTCAGCTCGGCGAACTTGGCCGAGCCGGCCTTCGACAGCATCGCCCGCAGGAACTCCTTCGCGGCCTCCTTGTTGGGGGCCTTGCTCGGCACGACGAAGCCCTCACCGGACGCGGCGAACACGTCCTTCGGCGCCTTGTCGTCCGCGTTGTGCCAGTAGTCGGACAGCGTCAGCTCGAAGCCCGGCGGGATGGTCGCGGACATCTCGTTCTTCAGCCAGGTGCCGACCTGGATGAACGCCGCCTTGCCGTCGAGCCAGGCCTGCTGCGACTGGGTGTGGTCCAGCTTGCCCGGCAGCAGCAGCCGGTCCTTGACCAGCTTCTCCCACGGCTCCAGCGCCTTGACGACGCCGTCGGCCTTCCAGGCGTTCTCCTTCAGGTTGTCGATGTCGACGACGACCTGCTTGCCGCAGGTCTTCCAGATGCTCGCCATGAGCGCCCAGCGCGGGTAGTAGCCGTGCACGGCGTCGTGCACGTACGGCGCCATGCCCTTGGCCTTGATCTTCGGGGCCAGGGCGAAGAACTCGTCCCAGGTGGCCGGCGCCTGCCAGCCCTCCTTCTTGAACAGCGCCGCGTTGTACCAGTTGCCCCACACCGTGTACGCCACGTTCACGACGTAGAACTTGCCGTTCTGGGTGCCGTCGCCGACCGTGCCCGGCAGCAGCGAGTCCGCGACGGTGCCCTCGCTGTCCCAGGCGGGCGCGGTGAGCAGGTCGTCGAGCGGCTCGATGGCGCCCTCGTTGATCAGCGTGCTGCGGTCCATCATGTCGGCGCCCGAGTTCATGACCAGGTCACTCGGCTGCGTCGCCATCTTCGGCTGCTCTTCGGTCTTGATCTTCTGCGTCGAAGACATGTTGACCGTGACGTTCGGGTGCTTGGCGTTGAAGATGACCTTGTCTTCCTTGGCCCACTGGTCGCCCAGGCCGCCGTTGAAGACCACCACCTTGACGGCGCTGCCGTCCTTCACACCGAACGGGTTGTCCTTGCTCTTGGCCGCGCCGCCGTTGTCCGACTTCTCCGGCTCGCTGCCGGCGCAGGCGCTGAGCAGGCCCATCGCCGGTGCGGCGAGGAGGCCGGCCGCGGCGGCCCGCTGGAGCAGGGTCCGGCGGCTGAGGTCGCCGAGGTTCTCGGGGGTAACCGACATCTCTGTCTCTCCTTGTGTGACGGGTCAGGCGGTTCGCCGGAGGCGCCCGGCGTACCGCGACTCGAGGGCGAGGTTGTGCTCGTCCCCACCGGGGACGTTGGCGGAGAGGTAGATAGGGGGTACCTCCCCGGCCTGGTGGAACCGTCGTACGACCTCGGCGGTCAGCAGCTGCGCCAGCAGCGCCGCGGTGACCGACGAGACCGCACAGACCGCGCCGCCGCCCTCGAGCGGCAGCAGTGCGTCGCCGTACGGCGCGCCGTTGTCCAGCACGACGTCGGCGAGGTCGGCGAGCCGCCGGCCGGACGGGTGCCGCGGGGCGACCCGTGCGGTGTGCTCGACCGAGGTGACCGCGATCAACGGGTGGCCGTGCTCCCGGACCAGCGCCGCCAGCTCGACCACCGAGCCGTTGATGCCGGACTGGGAGGCGACCACGAACACGTCCTCCGGCTGCGGCGCCGCCAGGGCGTAGAGCTGGTGCGCCACGGCCGGGTCGCGTTCCAGCTTGGGGTCGGCGAGCACGTCGCGGGGCGCGTCGCCGTGCAGCACGAGGTCGTGCAGGGAGAGTCGGTTGGTGGGGACCAGGCCGCCGGCCCGGGCCACCAGCTCGGCGGCGAACGCCTCGGAGTGGCCGGCGCCGAACGCCTGGAGCACCCCGCCGGCACGCAGCCCGCCGGCGATCACGTCGGCCGCCCGGTCGACCGCCTCCGCCTGGGTGTCGACCAGCCGGTCGAGCACCGGGCGGACGGCGTCCGCGTACCGCTGGGCACTGATCATGAGGTGGCCCCCTTCTCGGCCTTGTGCCCGTCGACGGCCTGGGCGGTACGCCGGAAGGCCGCGTGGGCGCGGTCGTGGGTGCGCTGCGCCACCGCGATGTAGAGCAGGTCGAGCACGACGAGCTGGGGGTGCCGCGCCGAGAGCGCGTCGGGCCGGAAGGTGGTGGCCTGGCTGGCCGTGACCAGCACGATGTCGGCCAGCTCGGCCAACGGCGAGCGGGGGAAGCCGGTCAGCGCGATCGTGGTGGCTCCCCGGCTGCCCGCCTCGGCGAGCATCTCGATGGTCTCCCGGGTCTGCCCGGTGTGCGAGATGCCGAGCGCGACGTCGCCGACGCCGAGCAGCGCGGCGCTGGCCAGCCCCTCGTGCACGTCGCTCCAGGCCCAGGCGGCCACCCCGATGCGGTGCAGGCTGAACTGCATCTCCTCGCCGACCAGGGCGCTGCCGCTGGCGCCGAAGATGTTCACCCGGCTGGCCCCGGCGATGGCCACCGCCGCCCGCTCCACCTCGCCGAGGTCGAGCAGCGCGGCCGTGTCGTGCATGGCCCGGGTGTCGGCGGCCATGATCTGGTCGAGCACCCGGGACAGCGGGTCGCTCGGCTGGATCTCCCGGCCGATGTCGACCGTCCAGCCCGCCGAGCGGGCCCGGCCGGTCTCGGCGGCGATGCCGAGCCGCAGGTCGGCGTAGCCCTCGAAGCCCATGGCCCGGCAGAACCGGGTGATGGTCGCCGGTGAGGTGCCGCTACGCTCGGCCAACTCGACGATGGTGGCCCGGGCCGCCGCCTCCGGATCGCTGAGCACGTGCTCGGCGACCCGGCGCAACGCCCCCGTCAGCTCCCCCGCCCCGGCCCGGACCCTGGCCAGCACGCCGTCGGAGGAGACGATCACCGCACCCCGCCGGTCGACCGCGTCGGCGTCGACCACCGCGGTCCCCGCGGGGGTGTCCACCTCGTGATCAACCATGGGACGCCTTTCCGAAAAGAGTGTTAACTGTTAGTGGTAAAAGTTCTTACTGACAGCCCCTCCGTGTCAAGGCCGTGGGCGAAGTTTTCAAACTGTTACCTGGCGCACAGCCCGGATCTTGCGCCCGGAAGCGCGGCCGACCAGCATGAAGGGATGTCGGACACCGTCGTGGTCGGCCTCGACGTCGGGGGTACGTCCACCCGCGCCACCGCCCTCAGCCTCGACGGGACACGCCTCGGCGCCGGCCGCGCCGGCGGGGGCAATCCGACCAGCCACGGCGCCGAGCGGGCCGCCGCCGAACTCCTCGCCGCGCTGCGCGCCGCCCTCGCCGACTTCGACCCGACCCGGGTCCGCGCCGGCGTCATCGGGCTGGCCGGGGCCGGCCGCCTCCTCGCCGACCCGCAGGGCCGGGCCGCCTTCGACCAGGCCTGGGCCGACGCCGGCCTGCGCTGCCCCTACACGGTGCACGGCGACGCCCTGGTCGCCTACGCCTCCGGCACGGCGGCCCCGCACGGCACTGTGCTCATCGCCGGCACCGGCGCGATCGCCGCCCAGGTACGCGACTTCCGCCTCGACCGCACCGCCGACGGGCACGGCTGGCTGCTCGGCGACGCCGGCTCCGGGTTCTGGCTGGGCCGGGAGGCCGTCCGCCGGCTGCTCACCGACCTCGACCGAGCCGACCCGCCGGGCGACCTGGCCCGCCGCGTGCTCGCCGAACTGACCGGGACCACCGAGGTGGCCGCCCGCCCCCGGGCGACCGCCGAGGCGGTGGTGCAGGCGGTGACCCGGCGACCGCCGGTCGAGCTGGCCCGGCTCGCCCCGCTGGTCGTCGCGGCGGCCCGCGACGGCGAGCCGACCGGCGTGGCCCTGGTCGCCGAGGCGGCCGCGCTGCTGGCCGAGAGCGCCTCCCGGATCCGGCCGCCCGGCGCGACCGACCCGGTGGTGCTCGGCGGCGGCCTGCTCACCGGGGACACCCCGCTGGCCGCCGCGGTCCGCGACGAGCTGGCCCGCCGATGGCCGGACGCCCCGCCGTACAGCGCCGGAGACGGAGCCGCCGCGGCCGCCTGGCTGGCCGCCCGCGCCCTGCCCGAGGTGGCCGATCCAGCGGCGCTGCACGCCCTGCTGGTCCCGCCGGCCTGACCACCGCACCGCCGCTCCCGCCGGTCCGACGCCGCCCTCGGCCGCATCCACCAGTCCGACGCCGATCACGCCCGCAGCTCCTGCCGGTCCGACGCCGCACCCTGCCGCACCCACCGGTGCGACGCCGCACGGGCCGCTTCCGCTGGCCTGGCACCGCAGGCCACTTTCCGGGCGCGACAGCCAGCTCGGCGTGGCACCTGCGTCGGTGCCCGCCCGGGCCCTCCGTTGTTGTTCGTGGCAGGCCTCAGGACGCCAAGATCTCCGCGGTCAGGCGCGTGCGGTCCGGCGCTCGTCGGATCTTGGCGAGTTATCGTTCGTAGCGGACGGCAAGTCGCCAAGATCTGCGGAGTTCACCCGCAGCCGGCCGGATCCCGGGTGCCGAGGCGGGCGTGTGGTGCCGGCTTGGCGAGTCGGGCTCGGTGCTGGGCGCCGCTATCGAGCTGACGTCACCAACGACTCAGCTCGACAGCGCGTTGAGCAGGGACCACCGGCCGGCGGAGAGGGCCCGGCGCAAGCCCGGTCGGCGGAACGGGCGGGCTCGGCCCGCACGTTCGACGGGTGATCAGAATCGGTCGTGGTGGCCGACGAGCGGCTCGGCGGCCGGATGGCCGCAGCCCGCCTGATCGCCGAACTGGGTGTATCCCGGGCATTCTTACCCCGCCACCTCGACGAAGTGGTGACCGACCCTTCAGGCATGCGGCATCCCATCACCCCACCCCCAAGCGGCACGCCGGGCCACACTGCGACACCAAGAAGCGGGCCGGTCGACGAGGCGTCGACCGGCCCGCTTCGCGGTGCGGGGTTCAGGCGTTCGGGTAGCCCGGGTGCGCCTGCGGCTGGCCGTACTGGCCCTGGGGCTGACCGTACTGGCCCTGCGGCCCCGGCTGGCCGTACTGCCCCTGCGGCTGGCCGTACTGGCCCTGCGGCCCCGGCTGGCCGTACTGCCCCTGCGGCTGGCCGTACTGGCCCTGGGGAGCCGGCTGGCCGTACTGGTCCTGCGGGGCCGGCTGCTGCGGGGCCTGGCCGTAGTGGCCCTGCGGCGCCTGCCCGTACGGGGCGGGCTGGCCCTGCGGCGCCGGCCAACCCTGAGCCGGCTGGCCCGGGGCGGTCGGGGCGAACTGGCCGGGCTGGGACGCACCGGCGAACTGGTGCGCCGCCGCCTGCTCGCGGGCCTCCTTGCGGGCCTTCACGGCGCGCACGATCAGCAGGATCGGCAGGATGAAGACGTAGAAGAAGATCCGGTAGGAACCGCCCTCGAAGAGGAACATCAGGTAGAAGCCGTAGGCGAAGAAGGCCAGGCCGATGACCACGTTGAGGATCCGGGCACCGGTGCCCTGCTCCTTGATGGCGATGCCGACGGCGACCATCGCGATGCCGCCGAGCAGCAGCAGCAGGTCGTAGATGAGGAAGAACATGAGATCCCTGTCAATCGGTGAAGGTGCCGGCCCACGATAAGGGAGCCCTCAGCGGTCGCGCTGCCCCGTTGCCTGTGGCAACCAACACCTCACCGGCCGCCGGCACCTCACTTGAGCTGCCCGGCGGTGAGGCCCGCCTGGATCTGCCGCTGGAAGGCCACGTAGACCACCAGCACCGGCAGTACCGCGATGGTCAGGCCGGCGAAGAGCTGGGCGTAGTCGCCGGCGTACCCCTGGTTGACGGCGAGCGCGTTGAGCCCCTGGGCGAGCATCCACTTCGACTCGTCGCCCTGCATGAGCACCTGCGGGAGCAGGAACTGGTTCCAGTGGCTGAGGAAGTTGAAGATGCCCACGCTGATCAGTCCCGGACGGGCCATCGGCAGCATCACCCGGAAGAAGAGCCGGAAGTGGCCGCAGCCGTCGATCAGCGCCGCCTCGGCGACCGTGGTCGGCAGGGTGCGGAAGAACGCGGTCAGGAAGAACACCGTGAACGGCAGCGAGTAGGCGGTGTAGACCAGGATCAGGCCGGTCCAGGTGCCGAAGAGACCGGCGTTGCGGACCACGAAGAAGAGCGGCACCAGGGCGAGGAAGACCGGGAACATCATCCCGCCCACGAACAGGTAGTAGACCACCTGCCGGCCGCGGAACTCGTAGCGCGCGAAGACGTACGCGGCGGTCGCGCCGAGCAGCATGGTCAGGCTCAGCGAGCCGGCCACCACCACGCCGCTGTTGACGAAGTAGCGACCGATGTGGGCCTTGGTCCAGGCCCGGGCCCAGTTGTCCAGGTGCAGCGCCTCCGGCAGCCCCCACGGGTCGGCGAGGATCTCGCCGTTGCTCTTCAGCGAGCTGAGCACCATCCAGGCCAGCGGCAGCACGGTCATGGCCGCCCAGAGCATCAGGAAGCTGTGCGAGAAGACGTTGGCCACACCCAGCTCGCGCCGCGGCGGCCGGTCGGCCGTCCGTGCCGTGGCGGTGACCGGCGCCGGCCGGGTGCCGGTGTCCACACTGCTCATGAGTACTCGATCCGATCGCGCCGAGCGGCCCGCAGCGCCAGCACCGCCACCGACAGGGTCAGGAAGAACATCACCACGCCGATCGCCGAGGCGTAGCCGAACTTGGTCTCGCTGCCGAACGCGGTGTCGTACATCCGGTTGCCGATCACGTCGGAGGAGAAGTTCGGGCCGCCGTTGGTCATGAGCTGGACCAGGATGAACCCGTCCAGCGCGGCGATGGCGAGATAGATCCAGGCCACCTGGACGGTGTCCCAGAGCAGCGGGATGGTGATCTTCCGCAGCATCACCGCCCGGGACGCCCCGTCGAGCATCACGGCCTCGTAGATGTCGCGCGGGATGGCCTGCATGGCCGCGCCGAAGAGGACCACGTAGAAACCCACGTTGCTCCACACCATCACGGCCAGTACGCACCAGAAGGCGAACCGCGGGTCGCCCAGCCACGCCGGCGTGGGCAGGCCGAGCGCGTGCAGCGCGCCGTTGAGCAGGCCGCTGCGCGGGTTGTAGATCTCCTTCCACAGCAGCGCGATGATCACCACCGAGAGCACCTGCGGGAAGAAGTAGACGAGCTGGTAGAGCGCGGTGCCCCGGACGCCGGTCACGCCGGCCCGGCCCTTGCGGCCGCCCATGGTGAGCATGGTGGCGAAGAACAGGCCGAGCGCGATGGTCAGCACCGGCACCACGAGGAGCAGGACCGCGTTGTTCGTCAACGCGTTCCAGACGTAACCGTCGTGCAGCAGGGTGCGGAAGTTCGCCAGGCCCACCGGGTCGGCCTGCGCCGAGTAGCCCAGCCAGTCGGTGGTCGAGATCTGAAAGGCCTGGAGGTACGGCGAGAGCACGAAGACGCCGTACAGCACGAGCGGCGGCAGCAGAAAGCTGACGATCAGCGGGTATCTGCCATGTCGCACCTGGCGACCCCTCCCTGGTTCGACCGGTGGGGGTGGGCGGACCCACCCCCACCGGGGCACGTCACGCGGCCCGCTTGTACTTCTTGATCGAGCTGTCCTGGGCGATCGAGTCGGCGCCCTTCTGGCACTGGTCGAGGAACTCGGCGGGCCCGATCCGGCCGCTGAAGAACTCGCCGCAGGCGGCGTCGACCAGGTTGCGCTCGAGCTTGCGGTAGTAGTTGTTGTAGACCCAGTTGAACCCGTTGGACCCGGACGCCTCCAGCGCCTTGACCACGGTGCTCAGGCCGAACGGCAGCTCGACGCCCTCGGTCGTGCCGGCCACCACGGTGAGGCTGGCGACCTTCTTGGTGAAGTCCTGGGCGCCCTTCTTGGACAGCATGGTCCGGAAGTACTCCAGCCCGCCGGCCACGTTCTTGGCCTTGGCCGGAACGATGAACGGCTCGCCCGCGGTGCCCCGGATCGCCTCGAACGGCAGCTTGTCGCCGCTGCCCAGGCTCGGGGTCGGCGCCACGGTCATGTTGAAGCCGGCCGGGGTGACGTCCTTCTGCTCGCTCTCCAGCCAGGAGCCGCAGGAGATGAAGGCGGCCTTGCCCTGGCACCAGGCGGTCTGCGACTGCTTGTGGTCCAGGCCGGGCGAGCCCTCCAGGATGTACTTGTCCTTGACGATCTGGTGCCAGGCGTCCGCGGCGGCCTTCATGGCGTCGGACTTCCAGGCGTTGGGCTCCAGGTTGTCGATGGCCAGCGCCACCGAGGGCCCGCCGAACTTGATCGCCGTGGAGATCAGCGGCCAGCTCATGTAGCGGGGGTGCACGCCGGCGTACGTCCAGGGGGCGATGCCGGCGGCCTTGATCTGCTTGCAGAGCGCGATGTGCTCGTCCCAGGTCTTGGCGTACTGCCAGCCGCGGTCGGCGAAGAGCTTGGTGGAGTGCCAGATGCCGTACACCGTGTAGGTGTAGTTCATCACCAGGAACTTGCCGTCGTACGAGCCGACCTCGACGGCGCCCGGGAGCAGGGTGTCCTTGACCGTCTTGCCGGGGATGTCGAGGCTGGGCGCGGCGAGCAGGTCGCCGAGGTCGGCCAGGGCGTTCTGCGAGACCAGGCCGTTGGGGTCGATCTGGCCGGCGCCGGAGTTGTTCACCACGTCCGGCGGGGTGCCGTCGACGAAGCGCGGCTGGAGCGTCTTGTTGATCTCCTGGGTGGCCGAGTGCTCGATCTCCGCCTTCGGGTACTTCTCCTTGTACATGGCCTCGTGGGACTTGGCGTACTCCTCGCCGAAGCCGCCGTTGAAGATCACCACCTCGAGCGGGGCGTCCTCCTTGACACCGAGCGGGTTCTGCTCGCTCTTGGTGCCCTTGTAGGCGCCGGAGTCGCCCTTGTCGTCGTCGCCACCGGAGGTGGCGCAGCCGGCGAGCAGGCCGGCGGCGGGGGTGGCCAGCAGTCCGGCGGCGGCGCTGCGCCGGAGGATCTCACGCCTGTTCATCGCATCTCCTCGGTTCGGGTGCGCGCGGCCCGCCTGAGTCTGGGGGAACGGCGGCCGCGACGTCGAGGCTCTGGGTGTCAGCTGTCGCTTGTCTTCACTTAATGTGATGTTGCTGAAGAATTTCTACGGCAGCGCGGCCCGGACCACAAGACCTCAGGACCGAACCGTTATCCGCACCGGCCGGCGGCGGCTGGCATAGCCTGGGGCCATGCGCCGCCTCCGGCAGCTCGCCGAGCGCACGCCGGCCGGCCGGGAGCGCTATGTCGACCTGCTCCGGGCGCTCGCCATCACCATGGTCGTGCTCGGCCACTGGGGCGTGACCGTCATCGGGTACGACCGGGCCGGCCGCCCCACCGGCCATTCCGCCCTCGGCGACCTGCCCTGGGCCTGGCCGCTGACCTGGGTGGCCCAGGTGATGCCGGTGTTCTTCCTGGTCGGCGGCTACGCCAACGCCGCCTCGCTGGCCGCCCGCCGGAGCCGGGGAGGTACCGCCACCGGCTGGCTGGTCGACCGCAGCGCCCGGCTGGCCCGGCCGACCACCGCGCTGCTGGTGGTCCTGGCGGCCGGTGCCGGGCTGGCCACGCTGCGCGGCGCCGACCCCGACCAGGTCCGCACGGTGGTCTGGTTCGCCACCATCCCGCTCTGGTTCCTGGTCGCCTACCTGGTGGTGGTGCCACTGACCCCGCCGATGTACGCCCTGCACCGCCGCTTCGGGCTCGCCGTGCCGCTGGTGCTGGTCGCCCTGGTCGCGCTCGGCGACCTGGCGCGGATCCTCGGCCCCGAGGGCCGGGCCACCGGCAACTACCTGTTCGGCTGGCTGGCCGTGCACCAGCTCGGCTTCGCCTGGTACGACACCCGCGCCCCGGCCGGGAGCCCCGGGGGCCCGGCGCCGGTCGACGCGGAGCCGCGCGGCCCGCGCCGGCGCCGGCTGCCGCTGTCCCGCCGGGCGGGGTGGGCCCTGCTCGCGGGTGGGCTGGTCGCGCTGGTGCTCCTGACGGTGGTCGGGCCGTACCCGGTGTCGATGCTCAACGTGCCCGGCGAGCGGCTGGACAACACGGCCCCGCCGAGCCTGGCGCTGCTCGCCGTGGCGAGCGCCCAGCTCGGCCTGATCGTGCTGCTGCGGGAGCCGGCGGGGCGCTGGCTGCGCCGGTCCGGCCCCTGGCAGGCGGTGATCGCGGTGAACGCCGTGGTGCTCACCGTCTTCCTCTGGCACCTGACCGCGGCGGTGCTGCTGGTCGGGCTGCTGGACGCGCTCGGAGTGCTGCCCACTCCCCCGGTCGGCTCGGCGGCCTGGTGGGGCTGGCGGATCCCCTGGCTGCTCGCCCTCGCCGTGGTGCTGGCCGCGCTGGTCGCCGTCTTCGGCCCGATCGAGGCCCGCACCCGCCGCCCGCCCGCGACCGGTCCGGCCGGCGAGGGCGCCCGCCGGCTCCGCACCGCGCTGGCCGCCCTCGGGTACGCCGGGCTCGTCGCCGGGCTGCTGCTGAACAGCCTCACCCCCAAGGCCGCGCCCGAGCCGCTGGGGCTGCCCGCCCCGGCGCTGGTGTCGTACCTGGCCGGGGCGGGGGTGCTGCGGCTGCTCAGGTCTGGGTGGGGAAACCGAGGTTGACCCCGCCGTGGCGCGGGTCGAGCCAGCGGCTGGTGACCACCTTGCCCCGGGTGAAGAACGCGACCCCGTCGGCGCCGTGCGCGTGCAGGTCGCCGAAGAGGGAAGCCTTCCAGCCGCCGAACGAGTAGTAGGCCATCGGCACGGGGATCGGCACGTTGACGCCGACCATGCCGACCTCCACCTCGTGCTGGTAGCGCCGGGCGGCCCCGCCGTCGTTGGTGAAGATCGCCGTGCCGTTGCCGTACGGGTTGGCGTTGACCAGCTCGACCGCCTCGTCGTACGAGCCGACCCGGACCACGCTGAGCACCGGGCCGAAGATCTCGTCGGTGTAGATCGACATCTCCGGGGTGACGTGGTCGAAGAGGGTCGGGCCGAGCCAGAACCCGTCGGCGTCCCCGTCCGGGGTCACCTCGCGCCCGTCCACCACCGGCACCGCGCCGGCCGCGACGCCGGACTCCACGTAGGAGCGGACCCGCTCGGCGTGCGCGGCGGTGACCAGCGGGCCCATGTCGCAGCCCCGCCGGCCGTCCCCGGTGCGCAGCCGGCCCATCCGCTCGGCGATCCGGGCGACCAGGGCGTCGGCCACCGGCTCCACGGCGACCAGCGCGGAGATCGCCATGCACCGCTCCCCGGCCGAGCCGAAGCCGGCGTTGACCGCCGCGTCGGCGGCCAGGTCCAGATCGGCGTCGGGGAGCACCACCATGTGGTTCTTCGCCCCGCCCAGCGCCTGCACCCGCTTGCCGGCCAGCGAGCCGCGCTGGTGCACGTACCGGGCCACCGGGGTGGAGCCGACGAACGACACCGCCTTCACGCCGGGGTGGTCGAGCAGCGCGTCGACCGCCTCCTTGTCGCCGTTGACCACGTTCAGCACGCCGTCCGGCAGCCCGGCCTCGGTGAACCACTCGGCCAGCAGCAGGGCCGCGCTCGGGTCCTTCTCGCTGGGCTTGAGCACCACGGCGTTGCCGCAGGCGACGGCGACCGGGACGAACCAGAGCGGCACCATCACCGGGAAGTTGAACGGGGAGATCACCGCCACCACGCCCAGCGGCTGCCGCAGGCTGTACGAGTCGACCTCGGTGGAGACGTTCTCGCTGAAACCGCCGCGCAGCGCCGAGGGGATGCCGCAGGCGTACTCGATCACCTCCAGGCCGCGCTGCACCTCGCCGGCGGCGTCCGCGAGGACCTTGCCGTGCTCGGCGGTGATCACCTCGGCGAGCCGGTCGCGCCGGGCGTTGACCAGCTCGCGGAAGGCGAACATGACTGCGGTCCGCTTGGCCAGCGAGGCGTCCCGCCAGGCGCGGGCGGCCCGCTCGGCCGCCTCGACCGCGCCCGCCACGTCGGCGGCGGAGGCCAGCGCCACCTGCCCGGTACGCCGCCCGGTGGCCGGGTCGAAGACGTCCCCGCGCCGCTCGGAGTCCCCGGTGACCCGCTTTCCGTCGACGAAGTGCCCGATCTGGTTCATGCCGCCACCTCCGCCGCCACCGAGGAGTGGATCGCCTCGACCAGGATGGCCAGGCCCTCGCGGGCCTCGTCCTCGGTCAGGGTCAACGGTGGGCCCATCCGCACCACGTTGCCGTGCAGGCCGCCCTTGCCGACCAGCAGGCCGCCCTCCCGGCAGGCCTCGAACACCCGGGTGGTGAGCGCCGGGTCGGGCTCGGTGGTGCCCGGACGGACGAACTCGACGCCGAGCATGAGGCCCTTGCCGCGGACCTCCGCGACGGAGTCGAGACCGGCGGTCGCGGCCCGCAGGCCGTCGCCGAGGATCGCGCCGACCCGCGCCGCGTTGGCCTGGAGGTCGTGGTCGAACAGGTAGTCGAGGACGGCGTTGCCGGCCGCCGTCGAGACCGGGTTGCCGCCGAAGGTGGAGAAGCTGATCGCCGGCACCGACTCCAGCACGTCGGCCCGGCCGACCACGCCGGCCAGGGCGAAGCCGTTGCCGACACCCTTGGCGAAGGTGAGCAGGTCCGGGGTGACCCCGTGCGCCTGGTAACCCCAGAAGTGCTCGCCGGTGCGGCCCCAGCCGGTCTGCACCTCGTCGGAGACGAGCAGGATGCCGTGCTCGTCGAGCACCTTCTTCCAGGCGGCGAAGAGCCCGTCCGGTGCGTGCACGAAGCCGCCGACGCCCTGGATCGGCTCGGCGATCAGGCAGGCCACGTCGCCGGCGGTCTGGGTGGCGAGCACCTCCCGCAGGTCCTCCACCGCCGCGTCGATCCGGTCGCCCTCGTCGAGCCGGGCCAGCAGGCCGCGCAGCCGCTCGCCGGAGTGCAGCCAGGCCACCTGGAGCGGGTTGAGCGCGCTGGCCGACCAGCCCCGGTTGCCGGTGACGCCCATGGCCGCGTACGACCGGCCGTGGTAGCTGTTGCGCACCGCGAGGATCTGGTGCGAGCGGCGGTAGTTGGTGGCGACGAGGAGCGCAGCCTCGTTGGCCTCGGTGCCGGAGTTGGTGAAGAAGACCCGGGCGTCGGGGATCCCGGAGACCCGGGCGATCTTCTCGGCCAGCTCGACCTGCTGCCGGATCAGGTAGAGCGTCGAGCTGTGCACGATGCCGGTGCGCAGTTGCCGTTCGACCGCCTCCCGGATCTCCGGGATGTCGTAGCCGACCATGTTGGTCAGCACGCCGCCGAAGAAGTCCAGGTAGCTGCGTCCGGCCGCGTCGGTCACCCGGCGGCCGGAGCCGGAGACCAGCTCGAGCGGTTCGGCGTAGTAGAGCGGCATCCAGGACGGGAGCACGGCCCGGTGTCGGGCCAGCAGGTCGTCGGAGGTCATCGGCGCACCCTTCAGCGGCGGTTGGTCCCCGCACGCTCTCACCACGGGGAGGCAGGGACAACTGTCACTGTGTAGCGCAGCGGGGCCGCCCACCTGACACCGCGTCAACCACCGCGCTGCGGTTTCCGGAGCGCAAACCGGCCTGCGCCCATCATTTCCCTGGCCGACGGGGCGCACGGCGACTCGATCCGCAGCGGGTGGACCGCGGCACCTACCCTGGGCCCGTCGCCGGCGGAGGGGAGCGTCATGCGGGTCGAGGAAGCCGTCGCCGAGCTGGCCCGGGTCGCCGCCCGGGAGGTGGGCCGGGGCAGCGAGGCGCTCGCCGTGCCGACGGCCGGCGGGCTGCTCACCGCCGCCCGGTCGCTCGCCGGCCCGCCCGCGCCGGACGCCGCCGTGCTCACCGGATTCTTCATCCCCGGCGCCGACCCGCCCGCCGCCGAGACCGACGGCCCGATCGGCGCCGTGCAGCTCGCCGCCGCGCTGCGCGCGCTCGGCGGGCAGGCCCGGCTGGTCACCGACGCGCCCTGCGCGCCCGTGGTCGAGGCCGCGATCGCCGCCGGCGCCCCGGGCGTCCCGCTCGACGTGGCGCCCCTGCGGGGGTACGACGACTGGGCCGCGACGATGCTGCCCCGGTACGCGCGCCTGTCGCACGTGATCGCCTGCGAGCGGGTCGGCCCGGGCGGCGACGGCCGGCCCCGCAACATGCGCGGCGAGGACATCGGCGGGCACAGCGCCCCGCTCGACCGGCTCTTCACCGCCGGGCCCGCCTTCCGGATCGGCATCGGTGACGGCGGCAACGAGCTGGGCATGGGCCTGCTGCCGGCCGAGCTGGTGGCGCGGGTGGTCGACCGGGGCGAGCGGATCCGCTGCGTGGTCGGCTGCGAGACGCTGCTGGTCGGCGGCACCTCCAACTGGGCCGCCGCCGCGCTCGTCGGGGCGCTGGCGGTGCTGCGCCCCGACGTGCCCGCCCTGCGTGACCTGCTCCGCCCCGAGTGGTCCGCCGAGGTGCTGACCGCGATCGTGGCGCGGGCCGGCGCCGTGGACGGCGTACGCCGGCGGGCGACGCCCAGCGTGGACGGCCTGGACTGGCCCGCGTACGCCGAGCCGCTGGCGCGGATCGCGGAGCTGGTGGCGGCCGCGGCCTGAACCGCGGCGGACCGCCCGGTCAGGTGGCGGCGGGGCGCTCGGGGCCGGGCAGCGGCCGGCGGCCGGGACGCGGCTCGGCGCGCTCCGGCCCGGGACGCGGCTCGGTGCGCTCCGGGCCAGGGCGCGGCTCGGTGCGCTGTCGACCAGGGCGTGGCTCGGCGCGGCCCGGGGCGGGGTGCCCGACGGGCGCGGCGGCCGGCCGGGCGGGACGGCGGCGGGGCAGGTGCAGGGCGGCGGAGACCAGCGCGAAGGCGGCCCAGCCGGCGGCCAGGGCGAGCGCCGGGGAGGCGCCCTGGAGGTAGTGGTAACCGGCCAGGAAGGCGATCAGGGCCAGGCTGTTGCGGGCGAAGTGCCGGCTGAACTCGGCGAGCTGGCGGCGGGCCTCGACGGCGACCAGCACCCCGGAGTAGGGGAAGGTGACCACCATGCCGCGCAGCAGCTCGCCGAGCAGCCCGGTGAGCAGCGCGCCGACGAAGATGACCACCAGCTTGACCGGCGCGGCGAGGCCGTCCCGCCGGGCGCCGGCCGGTTCCGGTGGCGGCGCGGCGGCGGCCCGGCGGCGCAGCAGCAGCATGGTCAGCGCCCAGAGCGCCACGGTGCCGGCCAGCGCCGCCTCGAACGGCACCGGCGCCGCCAGCACCCCGGCGCTGAGCGCCACGTAGACCGCGACGCCGGCCAGGTCGGCCAGCAGGATCGGCCAGCGCAGCCGGCGGTGGGTGACCGCCACGGTGACGAAGAAGAGGTTGAGGCCGACCACCCCGAGCAGCTGCGGCCCCTCCACCCGGTGGCCGGTGGTGACCAGGGCGAGGGTCATCGGCAGCGGCAGGCTGTAGACGAAGGCGCGCACCCGGACCGAGCGGATCACGCTGACCGCCCAGACCACGGCGGTCACCAGCAGCACCGCGCTCCACGTCATGACGCCTCAGTCCTGGAAGGTGGCGATGTCGGCGCAGAGCCGGAAGGCCCGGGTCAGCCGCTCCACGTCGGCCGGGTGGACGGAGAACTCGTTCTCGCTGATCTCGCCGTGCGCGGTCATCTTCGCCTCCCAGCAGCTCGA
>NZ_JBSSLX010000115.1:0-17728 GCF_053890995.1 Micromonospora sp. I033
CCCTTCGACCTCCCGGCCGCGGCGGCCGCCCCCACGAGGGACCGGGTCCACGACACGCCCGCCGTGCCGCTGTTCGGCCCGTCCCGGCCGGAGCCGGCGGACGACCGGCGCGCGTCGCTGTTCACCCCTGCCGGCTCCGGCGAGGCTGCCGGCCGGGAGCCGACCGCGCCGCTGGTGGGGCCGCCCGCCGCCCCGACGGAGTCCTCGTCCGACCGTGGCGCGGCGGCGGACGAGGCGACGGCGTCGCTGTTCGCCCCGACGTCCCCGGCACCCGAGCCCGCCACGTCGCGGTTCGCGCCGACCATCCCGGCGGAGGAGCCGACCACGTCGGTGTTCGCGCCGACCACTCCGGCGGACGAGCTGACCACGTCCGTGTTCGCGCCGACCACTCCGGCGGACGAGCCGACCACGTCGCTGTTCGCGCCGCCCGCGCCGGTGCCCGAGCCGACCGCGTCGCTGTTCGAGCCGCCCGCGCAGCCGGACGTGCCGCTGGTCGCGCCGGCCGCCACCGCCGACGAGCCGACCACGTCGGTGTTCGCGCCCACCGCCGCGACCGGGCCGCCGGAGAAGCCGACGACCGCCGGCACGCCGTCCGCGGGGGACGGTGGGCCCGGCGCCCGGGAAGCCGACTTCGTGCCGGCGAACGAGGTGGAGGAGGAGCTGCTGACCGCGGCGGGCAGCGGCAGCACCGACGGCTTCCTCACCACGCTGCTGCTCGCCCGGGTGCTGCTGCCGGTCGCGGCCGACTCGGCGGTGGGCAGCCGGCCGGGTGACCCCGGCTTCGTCTGGTGCACGGAGCAGATCGACGGCGGGACGTACGTGGTGGTCTACACCTCGCCCGAGCGGCTGGCGGACCGGGCCGCCGGCCCGACCGAGACGTTACGGGTCAAGTTCGTCCAGCTCATCCGCCGCTGGCCGGACGTGAGCTGGTCGTTCGCGCTGAACCCGGGCACCCCGGTCGGGGCGACGTACCCGGGGGAGCAGGTCCTCGCACTGGCCAACTGGGCCGCCGAGGTGGGGCTGGGCGACGATCCGGAGACCGAGCCGGAGCCGCCCGCCACCGGACCGGCACCGGCGGCCGAGCCCCGGCCCACCCCGCCGCCGGTGGATCCGACCCGCCCGGTGACCATGCAGAAGGCGATCGCCCCGAGCCAGCTCGCCTACTACCTGGAGCGCGGCTACGACCGGGTCTCCGGCTTCGTGCACCGGGCGAGCGAGCTGGCCCACCTCCGCACGCCGGCCGAGCTGTACGACGCGCTCGGTCTCGGCCACCCCGGCTCACCGTTCTCCCGGGACGCCGAGGAGATCTACGTGCTGCGCTGGCCGGCCCACCGGCCGAGCCTCTACCGCATCCCGTACGGCGGGCAGAACGAGGGCGCCATGCGGGCCATGGAGGGCTGGGTGATCGAGCGGCCCCCGTTCCGCGGCAACGGCTTCGCACCGGGCGAGAGCAGTGACGTGGTCGCCGAGTTCAAGGTGGACAGTGCCCGGCTGCCGCACGGCGCCGAGCTGTGGCGGATCGGCGCGGACCGCAGCGAGCGGGTGGTCGCGGTGCTGGACACCGACGCGCTGCTCTGGCGTAAGGCGGATGAGGCGTGACCCGCGACGGCTACGTGGCCCGCTGGCGGGGCCGGGAGTACCAGGCCAGCCCGGACGGCGGCGACGTCCGCCTGTACCAGCCGGAACCGGGCGAGGGCTTCACCGAGATACGCCCCGGCCGGCACGTCCGGGTGGTGCCGGCCGCCGAGGTCGAGGACCTGGCGTACGTGCGGACCACCTGCACCTGGCAGGGGCAGCCGTTCATCGTGCTGGCCGAGCACGACGGCTGGCTGCGGGTGGAGTACACCGGCGGCCGCTGGCCGGTGGCCCAGAGGATGGGGCTGGAGGTCTTCGACTTCGGCGTCTACCAGGGGTGGGCGCCCGCAAACGAGGTGACCGACCTGCGCGAGCAGCGGGTCTGAGTCAGGACTTCGTCCAGCGCAGGATCTCGCCGAGCACCAGGTCCCGGGCCTCGACGTGCGGGAAGTGCCCCACCCCGTCGAGCAGCCGCCACTCGTAGGGGGCGGTGACGTAGCGGCCGGAGCCCTGGGCGGTGCGCGGCAGCGAGGCCCGGTCGAGCGCGCCGTGCAACTGGAGGGTCGGGGTGACCAGCGGCTTCTGCATCAGCCGGACGAACCGGTAGCCGTGCAGCCGCAGCACCGACCGGAACGCCCAGCGGTAGCCCTCCATCGCGCAGAACGCCGCCTGCGGGATCTGCATGGCCACCCGGCAGCACCGGGCGTACGCGTCGAAGTCGGGGCCGTTCACCCAGCGCGGCCCGCCCCAGCGGCGCAGCATCTCCTCCACTTCGGCGGCGTCGTCGCGGGTCAGCACGTGCTCGTAGCGGGGCAGCTGGAACTTCAGCGTGGGGGTGGACGCGGTGAACTGGCCGCGCGGGTCGGCGAAGATGGCGGCCCGGAGCCGGAGCGGGTGCGGTGCGCCGAGCACCACGAGCCGCCGGACCAGGGTGGGGTGGAAC
Organism: Micromonospora sp. I033; assembly: GCF_053890995.1. Lineage (NCBI taxonomy): Bacteria > Bacillati > Actinomycetota > Actinomycetes > Micromonosporales > Micromonosporaceae > Micromonospora > Micromonospora sp. I033. Next base: position 2,519 of record NZ_JBSSLX010000115.1, read on the forward strand.
GAGGCGGCGGTCCAGGCGATGAGGCCGCCGGCGCCGCTGCCCACCAGGGTGGCCGACCGTTCGCCCAGGGCGCGGATCAGCCCGGCCACGTCGGCGGCGAGGGTGTAACCGTCGTACCCCCGGGGTGGCTTGTCGCTCGCGCCGTAACCGCGCAGGTCGACGGCGACCGCGCGGAAGCCGGCGTCGGCGACCGCCGGCAGCATCTCGTGCCAGGCGTACCAGTATTCGGGGAAGCCGTGCAGGAAGAGCACCATGGGGCCGGTGCCGGCCTCGACGACGTGGAAGCGGCTGCCGTTGGCGCCGACGAACCGGTGCGTCCACGGCCCCTCGGGGAGCACGCAGGACTCGTCGACGGGTCCGCCACGCTGGTCGGTCATGGGGCACAGCCTAGGGCGGGCACCGGGCGGGCGGCCCCGCAGGTGGGGAGGATCAGGGGATTCTCCGGGACGGCACCGGGCCGGGCGCGCGACCGGCCGGGAGCCGGAAAGGGCGATGCCCGGGCAGGTGACCTGCCCGGGCATCGCGTGGTGTAGCGGTGATCAGCGGCTCAGGAGAAGCGGACCTTCAGCGAGGTGCCGTCCTGCTGGAGAACCTTGATCTTCACACCGGCGGCCGGGAGCTTGACGCCGTGGTTCGGCAGCTCCTCGTACCAGTACTTCTTGGTGTCGTCGAACAGCGGCTGCGCGGCCTGGCCACGGATGTACTGCGGCTGGCTGTTGAGGTGCAGCGTGAACGAGTCCGCCTTCTTCAGGCTGAACGGCGCGTCGTAGACCTGGACGCGGGCCCGCCACGGGGCGCCGGTCAGGTTGTAGATCGGCCGCGGGTGCGCGTCGATGATCAGGTTACGACCCTCGCCCGGGTGGGCGAACGTGTCGTTGTCCGCGTACCGGAGGTTCCAGTACGAGATCAGCAGACCCTCCTGGTACGCGTAGTGGTCCACCCAGTCCGGGCGGGTGTTCGCGTAGCCGAAGAAGTACGGGCCGGTCTTCAGGTACTTGTCGTACGAGACGTACGACCGGTTGCCGGCGATGTAGTAGTTGTCGAAGAGCCGGGTGTAGCTCTCCCCGGTGATGCTCCAGCCGTCGAGCGCCCAGTCCCCGGCACCGGTCTCGGCGCCGTCGCTGAGCAGGGTCTGGCCGTCGGCGGTCACGGTGATGGCGTCACCGAAGAAGCCGCCCGAGGAGACACCACCGTCGGTGATGTAGTGGAAGCGGAACTGCGCGACCTTGCCCGCGGCCACGTCCATCGGGATGTTGATGTCCACCCACTTGCCCGCGCTGCTGCCGGTCAGGCCCGGCGTCGGGTCGGTGTTGGACACCGGCGGGATCGGCTTGCCGTTGACCGTGCCGGGCAGCGCGGTCCAGGTCTTGCCGCCGTCCAGCGACGCCTCGAAGAAGAGGTAGTCGTAGCCGGTCTCGATGTTGAAGCGGCCCTTCATGGACAGCGCCGCCGAGGTCTTCCCGGTGAAGTCGAGCGTCCTGGTCATGGTGTTGTCCAGGTCGTCGTCGTTGCCGGAGAAGTACTGCTTGGTGCCCTCGAACGGAGCGCCGTACTGGAAGGTGTACTCCCGCTGCGGCAGCACCACGACCGCGGCCTGCGCCTTCTTGGAGTTGTACTCCTGCGGGCCCAGGTTCAGGTCGCGCTTCTGCCCGGCCTTGACCACCTCGTAGTCGAGCCAGCCGAGCTGGAGCTTGTTCCAGGCGCCGAGGTCGCCGCCGCGCTCGCCGATGCCCGCGTCGTTCTTGCCGCTGAGCCGGCTCTGGGCCATCAGGGTCCAGTGCTCGTTGTTGTTGTCCCCACCACTGATGACGTTGTAGTCGTCCGGCAGACCGAGGTCGTGGCCGTACTCGTGGTAGAAGACGCTGCGGCCACCGTTCTCCGGCTGGATCGTGTAGTCGCGGATCCAGACGCCGGTGTTGCCGATCTCGGTGCCGCCGATCGGGAAGTTCGGCGGGCCGACGCGGGACGTGTTGTAGGCCGCCCAGCGGTGGCTCCAGATCGCGTCCTCACCCTGGTGCGGGTCACCGTCGGCCTGGTCGCCGCCGGAGTGGACGATCTGGAAGTGGTCGATGTAGCCGTCCGACTCGTTGAAGTTGCCGTCGCCGTCGTAGTCGAACCGGTCCCACTGGTCGAACGACTGCATGTCGGCCTTGATCTGGGCGTCGGTGCGGCCCTTGGCCTTCTGGTCGGCGACCCACTGGTTGGCGGCGTCGCGGATCAGGTCCCAGGTGTTCGGGCAGACGTTGTCCGCGCAGACCGCCGGGTCGTTGGCCGGGTCGTCCGAGTCGTCGGCGATCGGGTCGTCCGAGCGGCCGTAGCGGGCGGCGTTGTACTTGACCTTCACCCAGTCGGTGACCTCGCCGTCCACCGTGTAGCGGCCGGACGACTGGGCCTCGTAGTACTGCTTGAGCGACTCGTCGCCCGGGTTGGTGCCGAAGTACAGCTGCCGGAAGTAGTCGGCGCTGTAGTCGGCCTGCCAGACGGTGGAATTGTCCACCGCCCGGTTGGGCTGCGGAATCTCGTTGTGTCGCGGCCCGTCGAACCGGCCCGGACCGGCGATGTCCGGGTTGGTGTCCTTGTCCGGGTAGGCCGGGTCGCGCTCGTCGCCGAACTCGGCGAGGATCACGAAGATCTTGTCGGTCCGTTCCCGGGCCAGCTCGACGTACTGGTCCTTCTTGCCCGCCTTGTTGCTGGCGGTCCGGGCGCCGGCTGCCGCCGCCGCGCCGCCGGCGGTCTCGCCGACCTTGACGACGGTGCTGCCGTTGATCTTCTGGGCCTTGGCCCGGCCGGACAGGACCTCGCTGAGGCCCTCCTGGCGGAGCGCCCGCCGCTTGTCCTCGAGCTTGTCCGGCAGATCGTGTGCGGCCTGCGGCTCGGCCACCGACGGAGCGGCGGCCGGGAGCTTCGGCGCCGGCGCGGCGCTGGCGGTCGTGCCCGCCACCAGTCCCGTCGCCGTCAGCGAAAGCCCGAGCAGACCCACTGCGACTTTGCGCACGTGGTACCTCCGGTGTGAGGGAACCGACCCAACGGGGGTACGGGTCGGTGGAAGGTCCCACTAGTGGGACCACTGGTGAAGATAGACATTCCCGTGACGCGTGGGAAGACAGGTGCGTCGATTTGTAGCAAGTTTTTGTTGGGAACGCTCCGCACCGTCACATCGGGGTCGGTCGATCGGCCGGGGTTGAGCTGGGGCGAAAGGCTTCGGGGTACGCGAAAGGGGCCGGTGGCGTCGCCGCCACCGGCCCCTCCGGTCTGGTGCTACCCGATCAGTTGGTGACCTTGACGACCATGTCGCTGGTCGGGGTGGTGCCCTGCTTCAGGATCTCGATGGTGGTGCCGGTGCCGGCCACCTTCACCGAGTTCCACGGGTTGCCCGAGTTCCAGTACTTGCCGATGCCCTTGTCGCTGAAGATCGGCTGCGGCTCGAGCTCCGGCACGGTGACCGCCACGTCGTTCCGGTGGAAGGTCTGCGCCGGCTTGGCGTACAGGCTGAACGTGGCGTCGTAGCCGTTGCGCCGGTTGGTGATGGTGCCCTGCCCGCCGACATTGATCTTGTCGGGACGGACGTCCACCGGCAGGTTCAGGCCGTAGCCCGGGTGCTGCGAGGTGTTGTTGTCGCCGTACGCGTAGTTCACGTACCACACCAGCATGCCCTGGTGGTTGGAGAAGCGCTCCACCCAGTTCGGGCGGCTGGCGAACCCGTAGTTGTACGGGCCGGTCCGCAGCGTGTCGTCGTAACCGAAGTAGGTCCGGTTCTCGGCGATGTAGAAGCGCGGGTAGGTGTCGGTCACCGAGCCGGTGATCCGGGTCCAACCCTTGGCGGTCCACTCCGCGGCGAGGGTCTCCGCGTCGTCGGTCCACGCGACCGAGCCGTTCTTGGTCAGCGAGACGTTGTCCAGGAACGGACCGGCGAAGTGCACGCCGCCGTCGGTCGCGTAGCGGTAACGGAACAGCACCGACTGGCCGGCGTACGCCGACAGGTCGTAGGTCGAGTCGACCCACGCGCCGTTGCTGGAACCGTCGATGCCGCTGTCACCGGAGTCGACCAGGTTGTTCTTCAGGTCGGTCCAGGTGGCGCCACCGTTGGTGGACACCTCGGCGTAGAGGTAGTCGTAGTCCTCTTCGATGTCGTACTGCAGCTTGGAGGTGAGCGACGCGGTGGTGGCGCCGGTCAGGTCCAGGGTGCGGGTCAGCGTGGCGTTCAGGTCGTCCGCGCTGCCGCCCCACCACTCGTACGACCCGCCGAACGGCGTGTTGTAGCTCGTGGTCTGCGTCTGCGAGGGCAGGTTGACGACGACCGCCTGGGCCTTCGGCCCGTCGCTGTCGCCGGCCGGGCCCAGGGTCACCTGGGTGCTGCCCTTGCCGTAGTCGACCGTGGTGTAGTTCAGCCAGCCCAGGAAGAGCTTCGACCACGGGTCCATGTAGCCCGGGGTCGAACCGATGTCGTCGGTGCCGTGGCCGAGCCACGAACCGGAGGACATCAGGCTCCAGAAGCCGACGCCGTTGTCGCCGCCCGCGGTGTCGTACAGGTCCGGCAGACCGAGGTCGTGACCGTACTCGTGGGCGAAGACGCCGAGGCCGCCGTTCTCCGGCTCCGTGGTGTAGTCACGGATCCACATCCCGGTGTCGCCGATCTGCACACCGCCCGCGAGGTTGCCGGCCGGGCCGGCCTTGCCCTCGAGGTTGGTGAACGCCGCCCAGCGGTGCGACCAGATGGCGTCCTCGCCCTGGGCGCCGCCGCCGGCCTCCTCGCCCTCACCGGCGTGCACCGCCTGGAAGTGGTCGATGTAGCCGTCGGCCTCGTTGAAGTTGCCGTCGCCGTCGAAGTCGTACCGGTCCCAGATGTCGAACTGGGCCAGGTAGTCCTTGATCTGCTGCGGCGTCTTGCCGGCCTTCACCTGGGAGTCGTACCAGGACGTGGCGGTGTCCTTGACGAAGTTCCAGTAGCCGTCGGCCTCGGAGATGGCGTTGCTGCCGTACCGGGCCTCGTTGTAGGGAACGGTGATCCAGTCGCTGACGTCACCGCTGACGGTGTACCGGCCGCCGGACTGCTTGAGGTAGAAGTCCCGGAACGACTCGCCCTCACCGTAGAACATGTCCATGTAGTGCTCGCGGTGGAAGTCCGAGCGCCACAGGGTGCTGTTGTCGTCGGTGGAGCTGCCGTCCCAGTTGCGGTCCGGCTCGGGGATCTGGTTGACCACCGGGCCGGGAGTTCCGCCGGTGCGGGGGTCGGTCTTGTCGCCGAAGTTGACCAGCATGGTGAAGATCGGGTCGGTCTTCGGGGCCTGCTGGTACTCGACGAAGAGGTCGTCCTTGACCTGGATGACCTTCGAGCCGTTGCGCGTCTGAAGCTTGGCCTTGCCCTGGAGCAGGTCGGAGATCGCCTGCTTCTTGAGCTCCCGCTGCTGATCCGCCTTCGGATCCGGCAGGTTGTCCTTGTGCTTGGCCTTCTCGACGCCGGGGGTGGGCTCCGCCGCCGGGGCGGCGGACGCCGGCGTCGAGACGACACCGGCTGCCAGCAGCGCGGCCGCGGCCGAGGCCAGGCCCGCTGTGACTCGTCTCCTCAAAGGTCCTCCTCCTTTGTGGATCTGTTACATGACGGCGACAGCCAAAGCCATCACTGTCATGTCATGCGTCACTCACAATGACAGGTGTTTGCATCGTTGTCACCGGTCAATCACCCGAGGAACGCGCTCTTTTGCCGGGCATTTCGGGGCGAAAACGCCCAGCTCCTCGGCCCGGATTTACATCACGTTTCGGCCACGATCACCGAGAGTGACGGCGATTATGAGGTCCCCAAAGGGGAGCGCAGACGCCCGCGAAAATGTCACACGGCGCGGAAGAAAATTTGTCGGCGCGTAAGACGGACGGGGCCCGTCCGGAGCAGTTTGCTCCAGACGGGCCCCGTCGTGTGGTTCCGACGCGCCCTCGGCGTGTCAGGTCACGGGGTCGCCGTGGTCACGTACACCGTGGCGTACGAGTTGTCCTTGGCGGCTCCCTTGATGGTGATCGAGACGCCGTAGGCGACGCCCGCGTCACCGGGGTTGCCGGTGCCGAGCACGATCGCCCCGCCGCCCAGGGTGGCCCCGTAGTACGCCGGAGCCGGCGTGCCGTCGGGGTTGGTCACCCGGGTGGTGTACTTCGCGTTGCCCTTCGACGGGATGACGACGGAGGCGTCGTTGTCCCGGGCGTACGCGGAGCCGTTGCGGATCTCGATGCCCGGGTACCAGCCCTTGGCGTCGCTGAACGCCGGGACCGGGGCCTGGGCCGGGAAGTTGGTGCAGTACTCGCTGTACGGCTCGTCGGCCGCCTCCAGGCACTCCTTGAAGGGGTACGTGGAGCCCAGCGAGAAGGCCGCGTTGGCCGACTGCGGGCGGCTGGGCAGGTTGTCCAGCACCGACGGGTCCTTGACGGCCGCCTCGCCCTGCCGGCGCAGCGGGTCGTTGTGGGAGTCGACGATCAGCAGCCCGCCCTTGGCCCCGTAGCTGGGCAGCGCGGTCATCTGCGCGGTGACGTGGTTGACGTCGCCGAGCACGGTGTCCCGGTACCAGACCAGCATGCCCGGGGCGTTGTAGGAGAGCTTGTCGACCTTCCACGCCTCGTGCGAGTAGACCGTGTCGTACGCGTACTTCAGGCCCTTGTCGAAGCCGTCGAAGTTGCGCCACTCGGCCAGGTAGTAGTGCGCCTTGGTCTGGGTGCCCGAGTCGACGTGCCAGCCCGCGCCGGTGGTGTCGGTGAAGGTGCCGCCGGTCTGGGTCCAGCCGTTGGCGCCGCCCTCGACGTCGTCGCTCCAGGTGGTGGCGCCACCGCCGGTGACCGAGAAGTCGTCGGCGAACCAGCCGCGCTCCACGAACGCCTCGTCGGTGGCGTACCGCAGCCGGACCTGGATGGTCTGCCCGGCGAACGCCGACAGGTCGACGTAGTCGTGACGCCAGCCGCCCGTGCTGCCGGTCAGGCCGTACTTCTTGTTGCCGAAGTCGACCATGCGGCCGTTCGGGTCGGCGTACCCGTCGGGGGTGGTGACGACCTTGCCGGTGGCGTCGTAGACCTTCTGCTCCGACCAGGTGGCGCCACCGTTGGTGGAGACCTCCAGGAAGCCGTAGTCCCAGTCCGCCTCGATGACGTAGTTGTTCCACATCCAGAACTTCGCGTCCGCGGCGTTCGGGACGGTCACCGTCCGGCTCAGCTTGACGTCCGCCCAGTCCTGGTCGGCCCCGGAGTACCACATGTTGGTGCCGCTGTGCGGCTCCGCCAGGGTGATCACCTTGTTCGGCAGGTTGATCTTGATGCCGTCCTTGGTGCCGACCGGGGTGTTCGAGGTCTGGCCCAGCTGCACCGAGCGCGGGTCGTCACCCGGGTTGAGCTGCAGCGGGTCGGCCCAGCCGAGCACCCACTTGTCCCAGAGGCCCATGTGGGTGGGCAGCGCCTGGAAGATCTCACCGCTGTGCGAGCCCGAGGCCATCAGGTCCCAGAAGTCGACGTCCGAGTCGGCGTTGCCGGAGGTGTCGTAGAGGTCCGGCAGGCCGAGGTCGTGACCGAACTCGTGAGCGAACACGCCGACGCCGGCGTCCTCGGGCTGCACGATGTAGTTCGCGACCTTCTTGTCGGTGCCCGGGATGGTGTAGCCGCCGGCCACCGTCGAGGAGTGCGCCCAGACCGAGTAGACGCCCACGTCGCCGCCACCGCGGGACTTGCCCTGGTTGGCGTGCACCAGCACCAGGTGGTCGATCACGCCGTCCGGCTCGTTGACGTTGCCGTCACCGTCGGCGTCGCCCTGGTCCTCGATGTCGTAGTCGGCCCACGGGAAGTTCGGGTCCATCTTGGCCAGCGCGTCCACCGCGTCGGTGGCGAGCCGGCCGGCGCCCTGCGGGTTGTCCGGGTGACCGTTCATCGACTGCTCACGACCGGCGACCCAGTTGCCGTTCTCGTCCTGGAAGCAGCGCGAGGCCGCGTACCAGCCCTCCGAGTGCGGCACGGTGATCCACGGGCTGGCCTGCCCGTCCACCGTGTACGCGCCCTTGGACATCTCCAGGTACATGTTGTGCATCGTGCGCCCGGAAATGTCGACACCCGGCTTGCCGTCCGGCCCGGTCAGGTCCGTGCGGACCCGCTCGGTGATGCCCTCCTTGGTGTAGAGCATCTTGTCGTAGTGCGCCGGGGAGAAGTCCGGCACCCACATCGAGTTGTTGTCCTTGTGCGGCAGGGTGGCCGGGTTGGGGATCTGGTTGTGCTTCGGGCCGTTCTGCACGGTGCCGAGGACACAGCTCCGGTCCTCGAAAACCGTCTTCGGCACGTACACGTTGGTGAAGTCGTCGTTCGCCTTGTCGTTGAACTCCACCAGCAGGGTGAGCAGCTTGGCGGTCTGGGTGCCCTTGGCCTGCTTGATCTGCCGGGGGCTCTTCCCCGTCTTGATCGCCTGGGCCTCCAGCTTGGCCAGCTGCCGCGCGGCCTTCGGGTTGCCGCCGGCGAACTTGCGGTCGTAGGCCCGCGCCGCGTCGACCGGACTGGTGTAGACCCCGTCCTTGCCCTTGACCTCCTTGCCCGCCGTGTCCGGCTGGACCTCAGGCTCGGCGTAGTTGATGTAGTAATCGCTCGCCCCGATCGTGGCTCCGGCGGTGCCGGCGCTCTGGGCGGCCGCGCTGCCCGTCACGGTCAATGACGTGGCGGCGAGGGCGATGGCGGGCAGCGCGACGAGTAGGCGTCGACGCGACCCGGACTGCGGATTTCTGTTCATGCCGCTCCGTTTCTCGGGCATGGGGGGAGGAAGTCGGTTGCCGCTCGTCATCAATGTGACGGTCATCAAAGCGACCCGACCTGCGTGAAACTAAATCAGAACGGAGATCAACGACAGGGCTGGGGCTCGGCTGTGTCCGTTCAGCTTTGCCCGCCTCATCCGACCGACCGATGTGACGCCGCATGGTCCCGTGCCGTCGGTAAGCGTCAGAAACAGCGCGAGGTGGGTGACGCCCGTCCGGCCGTCACCCACCTCGCGTGGTGCTCGTGCTGCCTGCCGTCAGTCCTCGTCGGACCTGCCGCCGCCCATGCCGGAGGAGATCAGGTCCATCACCGAGGAGTCCTGGAGCGTGGTGACGTCGCCGAGCGACCGGTTCTCCGCCACGTCCCGCAGCAGCCGGCGCATGATCTTGCCGGATCGGGTCTTCGGCAGCTCCGGCACCAGCATGATCTGCCGCGGCTTGGCGATCGGGCCGAGCGTCTTGGCCACGTGGTTGCGCAGGTCGGCGATGAGCTGCTCGCCGGCCTCGCCGGAGATCTCCGTGCTCCCGCGCGGGATGGCGAACGCCACGATCGCCTGGCCGGTGGTCGGGTCGGTCGCGCCGACCACCGCCGCCTCGGCCACCGACGGGTGGCTGACCAGCGCCGACTCCACCTCGGTGGTGGAGATGTTGTGGCCGGACACCAGCATGACGTCGTCGACCCGGCCGAGCAGCCAGATGTGCCCGTCGTCGTCCTTCTTGGCCCCGTCGCCGGCGAAGTAGACCCACTCGTCCCCGTGGTTGGCGCCGGCCCCGAAGCGCGACCAGTAGGTCTCGAGGAACCGGTTGTCGTCGCCCCAGACGGTGCGCAGCATCGACGGCCACGGCTCCCGGAGCACCAGGTAGCCGCCCCCACCGTTGGGCACCGACTGGCCCTGGTCGTCCACCACGTCGGCGACGATGCCGGGCAGCGGGGTCATCGCCGAGCCGGGCTTCGCCTCGGTGACACCCGGCAGCGGGGAGATCATGATCGCGCCGGTCTCGGTCTGCCACCAGGTGTCGACGACGGGCAGCTCGCCCCGGCCGACGTGCTGCCGGTACCAGATCCACGCCTCCGGGTTGATCGGCTCACCGACGCTGCCCAGCAGGCGCAGCGAGGAGAGGTCGTAGCCGGCGGGGATGTCCTCGCCCCACTTCATCATGGTGCGGATCAGGGTCGGCGCGGTGTACAGGATGGTGACCTTGTACTTGTCGACGATCTCCCAGAACCGGCCCTTGTGCGGGGTGTCCGGGGTGCCCTCGTACATGACCTGGGTGGCGCCGTTGGAGAGCGGGCCGTAGACGATGTAGGAGTGCCCGGTGACCCAGCCGATGTCGGCCGTGCACCAGTAGACGTCGGTCTCCGGCTTGAGGTCGAAGACCGCGTGCGTGGTGTACGACGCCTGGGTGAGGTAGCCGCCGGTGGTGTGCAGGATGCCCTTCGGCCGGGCGGTGGTGCCGCTGGTGTAGAGGATGTAAAGCGGGTGCTCGGCGTCGAACGGCTGCGCGGCGTGCTCCGGCGAGGCGGTCTCCACCGTCTCGTGCCACCAGTGGTCCTTGGCCGACCAGGCGACCTCCTCGCCGGTGCGGCGGACCACCAGCACGTGCTCCACCGACGGGCAGTTCGCCACCGCCTCGTCGACGGTCGGCTTGAGCGCCGAGGGCTTGCCCCGGCGGAAGCCGCCGTCCGCGGTGATCACCACCTTGGCGCTGGCGTCCTGGATCCGGTTGGTCAGCGCGTCGGCCGAGAAGCCGCCGAAGACCACGCTGTGCGTGGCGCCGATCCGGGCGCAGGCGAGCATCGCCACCGCGGCCTCCGGGATCATCGGCAGGTAGATCGCCACCCGGTCGCCGGCCGTGACGCCCAGCTCGGTCAGCGCGTTCGCCGCCTGGCAGGTGAGCTTGTGCAGGTCCGCGTAGGTGACGGTCCGGGTGTCACCCGGCTCGCCCTCCCAGTGGATCGCCACCTTGTCGCCGCGACCGGCCTCCACGTGCCGGTCCAGGCAGTTGTACGCCACGTTGAGCTGACCGCCCACGAACCACTTCGCGAACGGCGCGTTCGACCAGTCGAGCACCTGGTCCCACTGCCGGTTCCAGTGCAGCCGCCCGGCCTGGCGCTCCCAGAAGGCGAGCCGGTCCTCGGCCGCCTCGCCGTACGCGTCCGCGGTCACGTTGGCGTTCGCCGCGAGCTCGGCCGGCGGCGGGAACTGGCGCGTCTCGTTCAGCAAGTTGGCCAATGCCTCGCTCATGCGGTGACTCCTTCATCGCGTGACCTGCGTCTCCTACCCGGGAGAGGTTAGTCCCGGCGCGCCCCCCGCCGCGACCGCCCGGCCAGCCGTCACGCGCCCAGTGGCCCTTCGGGCGCGCCGAGCAGTAAGGAGAGTGGTTCGCGTCGCTTCCCGACGGCTGGCGCTCCGGCGGGGTGCGGGGATCGCTAGCGTGGCGGGGTGACCACCGACCCGCTCGCCCCGCTGCTCGCGCTCGCCGACATCGCGCCCGCCGTCGAACGGGCCCGCGACCGGGTCGACCAGGCCCACCGGCACCGCGCCCTGCGCCGCCAGGGCGGCCAGGTCGCCGCCGAGGTCAGCCTGCGCTCGGCCGTGGCCAGCGCCGCGCTGGAGGGCCGGGTGCACGACCGCGAGGAGGTACGCGCGGGCACGGTCACCGATCCGGTGCTCCAGGGCGCGCTGCGCGTGGCGGGGGCGCTGCCCGGGCTGAGCGAGCTCTGGCCGAAGGCGCCGCGTCAGGCCCTCGCCCGGCTGCACGTGCTCGCGGCCCGCGACGTCGTGGCCGAGGCCGAGCTGGGCCGACCGGTGGCCGACCCGGTGGTGGCGGCCCGCCTGGACGGGCTGGCCGGGCTGGTGGCCGGGGGCACGAAGGTGCCGCCGCTGGTGCTGGCCGCCGTCGTGCACGGCGAACTGCTGAACCTGCGTCCGTTCGCCGGCCCGTCCGGAGTGGTGGCGCGAGCCGCCGCCCGACTGGTGCTGATCTCCACCGGCTTCGACCCGCGTGGGCTGGTCGCCGTCGACGTCGGCCACCGGGAGCGGGAGCCCGAGTACGTCGGCGCGGCCGGTGCGTTCGCCACCGGCACCCCCGACGGGCTGCGCTCCTGGCTGCGCCACTACATGGCCGCCGTGGAGGTCGGCGCGGAGCAGATCACGCTCATCGGCGACGAGGTCCTCGCCGCCTCCTGATCCTTCGCGCTGCCCGGCCGGGGCCTTCGCCGTGCCGACCGCGGGCAGTCGCTTCCGTTCAGCCGGTCGGGGTGGCGGCGGCGCGGCCGCGGCGGTGCCGGCCGTACCAGGCGATGCCGATGGCGACACCGACGCCCACCCCGAGGGCCGCCGCGGCGACCGGCACGGCCGGCCGCTCCCGCAGCCGCCGGCCCAGCGGCACCGGGTGCCGGAACTCCAGCACCGGCCAGGAGTTCTCCACGGCCAGCCGACGCAGCGCCCGGTCCGGGTTCACCACGGTCGGGTGCCCCACGCACTCCAGCAGCGGGCGGTCGCTGTACGAGTCCGAGTAGGCGTACGAGTCGGCGAGGTCGTAGCCGCGTGCCAGGGCCAGTTCGCCGACGGCGTCGACCTTGCGCGGGCCGGCCGCGTAGAACTCGACCTCCCCGCTGTAGCGGCCGTCCGCCACCGCCATCCGGGTGGCGATCACGTCGGTCACCCCGAGCAGTTCGCCGATGGGGCGGACCATCTCCTCGCCGCTGGCGGAGACCAGCACCACGTCCCGCCCGGCGGCCTGGTGCTCCTCGATCAGGGCGGCGGCCTCGGCGTACACGTAGGGGTTGATCAGCTCGTGCAGCGTCTCCGCGACGATCTGGCGGACCTGTTCCACCGGCCAGCCCTTGCAGAGCGTGGCGAGGTAGTCCCGGGTCCGGGCCATGGTCTGCTCGTCGGTGCCGCCCAGCCGGAACATCAGCTGCGCGTACGCCGACTTGACCACGTCACGGCGTGTGATCAGCCCGTCCCGGTAGAACGGCCGACCGAACGCCAGTGCGCTCGACTTGGCGATGACGGTCTTGTCGAGATCGAAGAAAGCGGCACTCCGGCCCACGGCGCGAAAGTCTAGCCCGACGCGTCACGCTCGGCTGGTCCCCAGGGGGCTCCGGCGACGGGCCGGTCGGGCAGGTGCACCCGTGAGAGTGACGGCTGTCACACCGATGAGCCTTAAATTAGCGTTGCGTGGAGTGAACACCACTCGACGTATAAGGGTCCATTGCGGCATGCTTGTGCTCGCGACGGACGTTCGCGTCCCGTCGCCCGCGCAGGCCCTCGGCGGTTGCACCCCCCGTGACCGCTGAGTGGGTTCGGCTCGACCCCCCCGGAGCCGAACCTCACGACGACCCCCGTCTCCCCCCGACGGGGGTCGTCCCTTTCCGGGATCTTTGCTCCGCCGCAGGTCACAGGCCCTCCTCATTCTCGTCAAGGACGGTCTCGGAGGGCGTTTCCTCGGCTGGAGTCAGCAGATCGTCAGCAGGCAGCGTGAAGGCATCGAGGATGCGAGCGGCATAGTCGGCGGGGGTGTGCGTATAACGATTCAGCGTTGTCGACGCCTGCTCGTGGCCCATGACCCGCTGCACCAGGTTGATCGGGACGCCGTCAGTAACCAGCCAGGTGGCGTAGGCGTGTCTCAGATCGTGGAACCGCATCCCGCCGACGGCCTCGGCCGCCACATGGGCGATTGCCTCCCGCTCGGTGGTGAACTCGGCCGACCACTCGACGCCGTCCCGGTCCGGCCAGACGGCGCGGTACCGGTGCGGGCCGGAGTTGAGAACCTGGCCGAGCAGTCCGGCGCGGACCAGCGAGGGCAGCCAGATTCGGCGGCGGAAGTTCGATCGGCGCAGCGGGCGCCCGACCCGGTCGCGGAAGACGAGGGCTCGCGGATCCGGGTCCCCGGCCTCGGTGTGCAGCTGGCGCAGCGCGGACGCCAGGAAGCCCGGCAGTGGCACGGTTCGGACGCCAGCCCGGCTTTTCGGGTACGGGCGGAGCAGAATGCCACCGTGGGTCTCCTCGGCGACCTGGACCACGCGAACCACGGCACGATCGAGGTCGACTGACGACCAGGCCAACCCTGCGCACTCGCCCCAGCGCAGGCCCGCCCCGGCAGCAGCAGAGACTATTGCCCGATGGCGGGCCGGCACAGCCGGGAGCAGCCTGCCGAAGAAGTCCTCCCGGCTGATCGTGACCGGTTTGACGTCGCGCGACCGGTCGCGCGGGAGCTTCACCCCCTCGGCCGGGTTGGTGGCGATCAGCCGCGCCTGAACGGCCGTACGAAGAATCATCGACAGCAGCTGGTAGCACTTGGCGACCGTGGTCGGGGCAAGCTCCCTGCTTAGGCCGGTCACCCACTCCTGCACCGACATGAAATCGACCTTGCCAAGCGGCCAGTCACCCCATTTCGGCAGTACATGGGCCCGGAGCATGGAGACCGTCCGCTCGGCGGTTCGCGCCTCGACCGTCCTAGTGGCAAGCCACTGCTGGGCGAAATTACCGAAGCGGGTCCGGCCCGCGTGCGGGTTGACGTAGGTGCCTTGGCTGAGTGCGGCTTCCGTCTGCGCCAGGAAGGTGCTTGCCTCCTTCTTGGTGCGGAAGGTCTTTGCCTTCTGTCGTCCCGACGCGTCTCGCCAGTTGGCCCGGTAGGTGCCGGCGGGAGTCTTGACGATGTGGCCCATCAGCGTCCCCTTCCATGATCAGTGCCAGTGGCGGCGGCAGGCTCGATGGCGGCGTCGAGCCAGGCGTGAAAGCGGGCTCGGGAGATCAGCCAGCGACCACCGAGGCGGGTCGCCGGAATGGTGCCGTCGCGGACGAGGGCGTAGGTGCTCCCCAGCGACAGGCCGAGCAGCTTGGCGACCTCGCGAACGGTGTAGGTGACCGGCTCCACAGCGGTGCCACCGGATCGGGGAACGAGCCGGACGACCGGATTGGGGCGGGCGGTGGTGCTCATCAGCGGTGACCTCCTCAGGTCTGTCGGATTAGGCGGCAGCCGGCGCGGTGCCGGCCGGTGTGGTGGCGTGTTCGTGGGCGAGTTCTTCGCGGCCGGCGGTTCGTCGCTCTCGTGCCATGGCGGCGGCGGTGTTGGCGAGGAGTGCGTCTCCGGTGGTGTGCCAGCCGACGCCGGCGAAGGTGAGGGTGCCGACGATGAGCGTGGAGTCCTCACACAGACGGTCGACGAGCTGGCCGCCGGCGGCGGGGTGCTCGTGAACCTGGTGCTCGTGCCGTCGGTAGGCAACGCGGGTGTCCCGCAGGAGTCGGAACGTCACGGAGTAGCGGCGGCCTTTGGTGAGGAAGTGGCCGCCGTAGCCGAGCATGTGTGCCCACCTGCGCAGCCGGGCGTAGGGGCCGGGTTCGGGTCTGCTGGCCGGTTCGGTGTCAAGGGCGGCTTGACGGACGGCGACGCAGACGGGGCAGGCGGCGTATCGGGTGTGGGTGCGCCGCCGCACTCGGTTTCA
>NZ_JBSSLX010000116.1:0-17715 GCF_053890995.1 Micromonospora sp. I033
TCGCGGCGCTCAGCACCGCCGCCTTCCTGCTGGTCGGGCTGCCCGCCGGGGTCTGGGTGGACCGGTCGCCGCGCCGCACCGTGATGGTCGCCGCCGACCTGGCCCGCGCCGCCCTCTACGCCTCGATCCCGCTGGCCTGGTGGGCGGACGCGCTGACCCTCGGCCAGCTCTACGCGGTGGTGCTGCTCACCGGTGTCGGCACGGTCTTCGGTGACGTGGCCGCGCAGAGCTTCCTGCCGGAACTGGTCGGCCGGGACCGCCTGGTGGCGGCGAACTCTCTGCTCATGACCACCAACGCCACCGTCCAGATCGGCGGCCGGGGATTCGGTGGCCTGCTCGTGCAGTGGCTCGGCGCCCCGCTCGCCCTGGCCCTGAACGCGGTCACCCACCTGCTCTCCGCGCTCGCCCTCACCCGGGTACGCCCCCCCGCCACCGTCGGGACCGGACAGGACGGGCCGGCGGGCGGCTTCGGCCGACAGCTCGCCGAGGGCGTCCGGCACGTGCTGGGCAACCCGCTGCTGCGCCCGCTGGCCGTCTCGCTGACCGGCATCAATCTCACCGTGAACCTGATGACCACCATGCTGCCGGTCGTCTTCCTGCGCGACCTCGGCCTCGGCGCCGGCGCGCTCGGGCTCTTCCTCGGCGCCGGCGGGGTCGGGGCGCTGCTCGGCGCCGTGACCGCCCGTCCGCTGGCCGCCCGGATCGGGCACGGCCGGGCGCTCTGGCTGCCCGGGCTGCTGGTCGCCCCCGCCGGCGCACTGGTCGCGCTTGTCGACACCGGAGCGTGGCTGTGGCTGGCCGGCCTCGGCTGGCTGGCGCTGGCCTGGCGGACCGGGATCGGCAACGTGATCGGCGTCAGCCTGCGGCAACGGGCCACCCCGGACGCGCTCCTCGGCCGGATGAACGCCACCTTCCGGTTCCTGCTCACCGGCGCGATCGCGGTCGGCGCCGGGCTGGCCGGCCTGCTCGGCCAGTACGCCGGCCCCCGTACCCCGCTCTGGGTCGGCGCGATCGGCGCGGCCTTGACCTGGCTGCCGCTGTACCGGTCCCCGGTGCGTACGCTGCCCGACCCGGACCGGCTGCCCCCGGCCGCCGGGTGAACCCGGCACCGCTGTTACCCGGCGGTTACCCGGCTGCGAAGCCGCTGTGGCACGGCGCGCCGACCGTCGGGGCAGGGACGCCGGACGGGGTCCCGGACACCGCCAGGGAGGCCACCATGAGACTGAGGAGAACACTGCTGGCGCTGGTCGTCGTGCTCGGCGGGCTGGTCGCCGGCACCGGCGGCGCGACCGCGGCGGCGCCGTACTGCGGGATCACCTGGGGCAGCACGGCCAAGTCGGCCGGCAACCTCAGCACCGACCCGCTGATCGAGGTCCGCACCGGGCGGCACGACTGCTGGGACCGGGTGGTCTTCGAGTTCGCCGGGCCGGCGAACGGCTACTCCGTCGCCTACGGCGAGACGTACACCGAGGGGCAGGGGCTGGCCCTCTCCCCGTACACCGCCGGGGACGCGCTGCTGTCCGTGTCGCTGCGGGCGCCCGCGTACGACGACGAGCGGATGGCCACGGTGCCCTACCGCGCCGGCGAGCACGCCGCGACCGTGCTCGGCTACCGCACGCTGCGGGACGTCGTCTTCGGCGGCAGCTTCGAGGGCTACACCACCTTCGCGGTGGGCGTCCGCGCCCGGCTGCCGTACCGGGTCTTCGTGCTCAGCGGCCCCGGCACGCACAGCCGCATCGTGATCGACGTGGCCCACCAGTGGCAGGCGTGACCTTTCCGCAGGTGAGAGGGGCCGACCGGCCCCTCATCACCGTCCGTTGCGCCCACGCCCCCCGCGTCGCGCCGGACTACCCTGAGTGGTCATGGAGGGCCGCGTGCTGGTCGTCGAGGACGACGCCTCCATCCGGGAGGTGACGGCCCTCGGCCTGCGCCGGGCCGGATTCCGGGTGGCCACCGCCGTCGACGGCCCGGCCGCCCTCACCGCGTGGCGGGCCGGCCCGGTCGACCTCATCGTGCTCGACGTGATGCTCCCCCGCCTGGACGGATTCGAGGTGTGCCGGGAGATCCGGCGCACCAGTCAGGTGCCGATCCTCATGCTCACCGCCCGTACCGACACCATCGACGTGGTGGTCGGCCTGGAATGCGGGGCCGACGACTACCTGCGCAAACCGTTCGACCTGCCCGAGCTGGTCGCCCGGGTCCGCGCCGTGCTCCGCCGGACCGTCGCCCCGGCCCCCGAGACCACCGTGACCGCCGGGCCGCTGGAAATCGACCCGGCCCGCTTCGTGGCCCGCAAGGACGGCCGGGAACTGACCCTCACCGCCACCGAGTTCCGGCTGCTGCTGGAGCTGGCCCGGCGCCCCGGTCAGGTGTTCACCCGCGAGCTGCTGCTCGACCGGGTCTGGGGGCACAGCTACCTCGGCGACTCCCGGCTGGTCGACGTCGCCGTGCAACGCCTGCGGGCCAAGGTGGAGGACGATCCCGGCGCGCCGGCCCTGATCCGGACGGTCCGCGGGGCCGGCTACAAGCTCTCGACGGGGTGAGCGCGCCATGGTGGCCGGCAGAGTCGTACCCGGACGGTTGCGGCGGCGGCTCGTCATCGCGTTCGTCCTCGTCGCCGGTGTCGCCGCGGGCGCGCTGGCCGGCGGGTCCTACCTCATGCTGCGGCAGGCCCGGTTCGACGGCTCGCTGCAACGCGCGGCGGCCGACGCCCGCTACCAGCTGGTGGTCGCCGCGCAGTTCCTGCCGCTGGCCGACGCCCGCCGCGCCGACCTGCTCACCAGCTTCGAGGAGTCCGGCCGGCACGTGCTGCTGGTGACCGGCGACAGCCAGGCGTCCAACCCCCGGTACGCGCCCATCCCCGGCCCCGACCTGCGCGCCACCGTCGCCGCCGGGCAGCTCGGCTTCCAGCGCACCCCCGGCCGGCCGCACCTGCTGGTCGTCGGCGGCCGGATCCCCGGCTCCACCGCCGAGCTGTACGTGGTGACCGTCGAGGACGACCTCGTCGACGCCCTCGACCAACTCCGCACCGCCTCGGTCGTCGGCTGGGCGGCGGTGGTGCTGCTCGCCGCCGCGGTGGGCAACGCCCTCGCCCGCCGCACCCTGGAACCCGTCGGCCGGGCCAGCCGGGCCGCCCGGGCCGTCGCCGAGGGACTGCTGCACACCCGGCTGCCGGTGCGCGGCCGGGACGAGTTCAGCGCCTGGGCCACCTCCTTCAACGAGATGGCCGAGGCGCTGGAAACCAAGATCGAAGCGCTGTCCCGGGCCCAGGCCCGGGAGCGGCGGTTCACCGCCGACGTGGCGCACGAGCTGCGTACCCCGGTCACCGCCCTGGTGGCCGCGGCCTCGCTGCTCGCCGACCAGCTGGACGCGCTGCCCCCCGACGCCCGCCGGGCCGCCGAACTGCTCGTCGCCGACGTGGTGCGGCTGCGCCGGCTGGTCGAGGAGCTGATGGAGATCTCCCGCCTGGACGCCGGGCGGGAGGTGCTCGCCACCCGTCCGGTGGACGTCGGTGCGCTGCTGCGCGGGATCCTCGCCGGTCAGCAGGGCGCCGGCCGGGCCACCGTGGACGGCGACGGGCCGCCGGTGCGGACCGACCCGCGCCGGCTCGAACGGATCCTGGCCAACCTGGTGGCCAACGGGATCGAACACGGCGGCGGCGACCTGCGCGCCGAGATCCGGCAGACCGGTGCCGAGATCGTGGTCGAGGTCGCCGACCGCGGGCCCGGCATCCCCGCCGCCCACCTGCCGCACATCTTCGACCGGTTCTACAAGGCCGACCCGGCCCGCAGCAGCCCCGGCAGCGGGCTCGGCCTGGCCATCGCCCGGGAGAACGCCCGGCTGCTCGGCGGCCGGCTCGACGTGGCCAGCGAGGTCGGCCGGGGCACCCGATTCACCCTCACCCTTCCCGTCGACGCCGGGAGCACCCCATGCGACGCCTGATCCCGCCGCTCGCCGCGCTGCTGCTGCTCGCCGCCGGCTGCGCCCCGCCGCGCACCGGCACCCTCGGGCCCGCCCCGGCCGGCCCGTCGCCCACCACCGCCGCCGGCCCGACCGGCGCGCCCACCGCGCCGACCCCGTCCGCGCCGGGCACCTCGGCCACACCCGGCAGGACGGGTACGCCGGCCACCGCCGCCCCGTCGCCGCCGGACGGGACGCTGACCGTGCAGCTCTGGTTCGCCCGGGGCGGGAAACTTGTGCCCACCCGGCGTGCGCTCCCGGCCACCGTGGCCACATCCCGGCTGGCGCTCACCGAACTGGCCGCCGGCCCCTCCCCGGCCGAGACCGCCGCCGGCCTGAGCACCCTGGTCCCGGCCGGCACGCAGGTGACCCGGATCGCCGGCGGGGTGGCGACACTGTCGCCCCCGGCCGGCTTCGACGCCGGCGGGGCGGCCACCGCCCGGCTGCGCCGGGCCCAGGTGGTCTGGACGCTCACCCAGTTCCCCACCGTGCGGCGGGTCGCCTTCGCCCCGGCCGACAGCGCGACCGGGCGGGACGACTACGCCGACCTGCTGCCCCCGATCGTGGTGACCGCTCCGGCGATCGGCGACCGGGTCGGCAGCCCGGTCACCGTCACGGGGACCGCAAACGTGTACGAGGCCACGGTGAGCTTGCGGGTGCTGGACGGCGCGGGCCAGGAGATCGGCACGGCCTTCACCACCGCCTCCTGCGGCTCCGGCTGCCGCGGCGGCTACCGGCTGGACGTCCGCTACCGGCGCGCGGCGGCCGGACCGGGCACCGTCGAGGTGTACGAGGTGTCGGCGCGCGACGGCTCCCGGATCAACGTGGTCCGCATCCCGGTTCAGCTGGCCGCCGCCCGCTGACGCGACCCCACAGCGGACGGCATGGTCGAGACCAAGCGGGGATTCGAACCCCGGTGCGCGGAGTTGCAGTCCGCTCCCTGGCCGCTCGGGCACTTGGTCGGGTCGGTACGTGCCCCCGGCTGGATTCGAACCAGCGGCCTTCGGATTCGGAATCCGACGCGCTCTCCGCTGCGCCACGGAGGCATGGGCAATCATGCGAAACCTATTGACTTTCGATAGGTTACGAGTGATAGTCGATGCATGTTCACAGCTCAACGGGCGGTGGCTCCGCTCAAAGCCTTCCTCGTGCTGCTGTTCGGGATCCTGGTCCTGTTCCAGGTCATGTCGCTGCCCGGGCAGTTCGCGCACATGGCCAGGGAAGACCCGGACATGGCCTACCTGAGGTGGCCGGCGACCGCGGTGACGGTGTTCTGGGTGCTCTGCGTGCAGGTGGTGATCGTGTGCACCTGGAAGCTGCTCACCCTGGTCAAGAACGACCGCATCTTCAGCGAGGCGTCGCTGGCGTGGGTCGACGCGATCGTGTGGGCCATCGCCGCCGCGTGGGTGGTGCTCGTGGGCGTCTTCCTCTACGTCGGCTTCAACGCGGACGACCCGGGCCTGCCGATCCTGCTGTTCCTGCTGGTGACCGGGGTGACCGTGCTGGGGTTGCTGATGGTGGTGATGCGGGAGCTGCTGCGGCAGGCCACCACGCTCCGGACCGACATGGAAGCGGTGATCTGATGCCCATCGTCGTCCGCATCGACGTCGAGCTGGCCAAACGCAAGATGAGCGTCGGGGAGTTCGCCGAGCGGGTCGGTCTCACCCCGGCGAACGTCGCGGTGCTGAAGAACGGCCGGGCCAAGGCGGTCCGCTTCAGCACGCTGGAAGCCATGTGCCGGGTGCTGGACTGCCAGCCCGGTGACCTGCTCGAGTGGGTCGAGGAACAGGGAGAAGACCGATGAAGTACCTCCTCGCCGTCGTCGTCATCCTCGCCGTCGCGGTCGGCGTCGCCGGCTTCGTGTACGGAGAGGCCGACGACTCGCCCGGCCTCCAGCTCCTGGCCGGCCTGTTCGTCATCGGCGCGGTCGCGATCGGCGTGCGGATCGTCCGGCGCAGCCGGTGACCGTCGCTGCGAGCTGAGGATTCGAACCTCAATTCTCCGATCCAGAATCGGATGTGCTGCCTGGTTGCACCAGCTCGCATGGGATCCGCGGACCCGCGGACCGTGCCCCGACCAGGATTCGAACCTGGGCTCTCCGGTTTCGTAGACCGGCGCGCTCTCCGCTGCGCCACCGGGGCGGACGACCGGCGCCCCGCCCCCTCCAGGGGCGCCGGTCGGTTCAACCCTTCACGCAGACGACCTGCTTGAGGTGGGCGACCACCTCGACCAGGTCCTCCTGCTGGGCCATCACCTGGGTGATGTCCTTGTACGCGCCGGGGATCTCGTCGACCACTCCGGCGTCCTTGCGGCACTCGACGCCCGCCGTCTGCGCGGCCAGGTCGGCGGTGCTGTACGTGCGCTTCGCCTGACCCCGCGACATCCGCCGCCCGGCGCCGTGCGACGCCGAGCAGTAGGCGTCCAGGTTGCCCTTGCCGCGCACGATGTACGACCCGGTGCCCATCGACCCCGGGATGATGCCGAGGTCGCCCCGGCCGGCCCGGATCGCGCCCTTGCGGGTCACCAGCACCTCGACGCCGTCGTAGCTCTCCTCCGCCACGTAGTTGTGGTGGCAGGAGACCGGCTCGTCGTAGCTGACCTGCGGGAACTCCTCCCGCACCACCCCGCAGAGCAGGGCGAGCATGACGGCCCGGTTGCGGCGCGCGTACTCCTGGGCCCAGAAGAGGTCCCGGCGGTAGGCGTCCATCTCCGGGGTGCCGGCGAGGAACACGGCGAGGTCCCGGTCGGGCAGGTCGACGTTGTGCGGCAGCCCGCGGGCCACCGCCATGTGCCGCTCGGCCAGTTCCTTGCCGATGTTGCGGGAGCCGGAGTGCAGCATCAGCCAGACCCGGCCGTCGTCCGGGCCGCCCTGCTCCAGGCAGACCTCGATGAAGTGGTTCCCGCCACCGAGGGTGCCCAGCTGGCGCTGGGCCCGGGTCTCCAGCTGCGCGACCTTCCGGTCGAGGGTGCCGAAGCGGCGCCAGAACTCGTCCCAGCCGCCCTGCTCCAGGCCGCGGATCCGGCGCGGGTCGACCGCGTCGGCGCGCATGGCGAAGCCGACCGGGATGGCCGCCTCGATCGCGGTCCGCAGCGGGGCGAGGTCGTCGGGCAGGTCGGCCGCGGTGAGCGAGGTGCGGACCGCGGACATTCCGCAGCCGATGTCGACACCGACCGCGGCGGGCGAGACGGCCTGCCGCATGGCGATGACCGAGCCGACGGTGGCTCCCTTGCCGAAGTGCACGTCCGGCATCACGGCGACGCCCTGCACCCAGGGCAGCGCGCCGATGTTGCGCAGCTGCCGGGCCGCCTGCGCCTCGATCGTGTACGGGTCGGTCCAGACCCGGACCGGCGCCCGGGTACCGGCCAGCGGGGTGAAACCCATCGTCGTCTCCTCGGTTCAGGGTGTGTCCGAGCGGCTGGCCGGATTCGAACCGGCGATCTTCACCATGGCGAGGTGACGCGCTGCCTGACTGCGCTACAACCGCGTGGCGGTCCCGAGGTCGGGACCAGGCGTAGGCCGTACGGGACTCGAACCCGTAACCTCCCGGGTGAGAACCGGGTGAGCTGCCATTTGCTCCAACGGCCCGTGCGGGACGGCGGGTGCCGTCCGGCGTGGTGTCCGGGACCGCGGAATCGAACCGCGTGTCTCTCGCGCCCAAGGCGAGCGGGTCAGCCAGCTCCCTCGTCCCGGTTGCCCGGCCGGCGCTGGCGCGCCGGCCGGGAATTCGTGCTCATGCCGTCCACTGTGGAGTTGAGAAGATGCGACGTCACCGGCCGGAGGTCGGGACGAGGTGGAGCAGGGGCGGCAGGATTCGAACCTGCAACCGTCGGGTTTGGAATCCGGTGCTCTTCCGTTGAGCTACGCCCCTCGGACCCGGTGACGAGAAAGCCGCCCGGTCCCTGGTTCGGGGCGGGCGGCTGCGCGTGCGTGTCGCGCCGGCGCTAGTCGCGCCACCACCCCGGTTGCCACTGCTGCCGTCGGCAGCGACCCAGGCCCGCTTCGCGCGGCAGGGCACCGCCGCGCGGCGCGGGCCGCTCGGCCTGGGTGCGGTTCTGCTGCGACACGGTGTGCTCCCTGGGTGGTGGTGCCTGTTGATGTTGGCCCGTTCACGGTACGGGCGGGGCCGGGAACGCCGCAACGGATATTCGCGAGCACGTTTCGGCCGACCCCGAATGGTGCGGGCCCTAGCCTCTGGCCAGGCGATACGGAAGGGGCACGGGATGGACTGGCGGCGTCGGGTGGCGGAACGGTTCCGGCAGGTCAACGGGGAGCATCCGATGACGGCCGCGGACGACGCGTACGTCAGCGCGCAGTTCGAGACGCTCGACGCGCTCTGCGCGGCGGCCGGGCGGGATCCGGACGGCGTACGCCGGTTGATGCTGGAGCGGCGGCTGCCGCTGCCGGGCTATCTACGCTCGGACGGCGCGGAGATGGTCCCGGCGGACCTGTTCGCGCTGGCCGAGCGGGCGGGCGGGGTGGACGCGCTGCCCGGCTGGTTCGTCGGGCAGTGGGCGGACCGGGCGCGCGGCGCGGCGGAGTGGGACGCCTACCTCAGCGGCCGGTACGTCTGCCTGCGGTCGGTGTCGCCGGAGTCGATCCGGCGCAAGGACGAGTTGACCGAGGCCATAGGGGCGGCGCCGGCCGAGCCGGACGCCGGATCGGCGGCCTGGCTCGACCGGCTGCACGCGCTGGTCGACGAGTTGGACGCGCTGGAGCCGGCGTTCACCGGCTACGACCGGCTCCGGTTCGGCGGTCCGACCTCCCGGGACACCTGTGTGGACGCGGTGCGGGCCCGGTACCCACGGCGGGTCAGCGCGCCGGCCGGCCGGTGACCCGGCGGGCGACGGCGAGCAGGTACTCCTTGCGGTGCAGCGGGTCGTGGTCCCAGCGCGGCCGGCTCGGGGCCGGCCCGCGTACCGGCCGGTAGTGGTCGAACTCGGCCTCCAGGGTGCCCTCGCCCCGGGTGAGCCCCGGCAGCCGCTGCTCCAGCGCGTGCACCCGCCCGGCCGGCACCTCCCCCTCGATCAGGTAGGAGGTGCCGCGCAGGGTGCTGGTGCGGGTCGCCGCGCCGAGCCCGGCGAGCACGGGCAGCACCGCCCCCACCAGGTCGGCGGGGAGGTCGAGCCGGAAGCGGTGCACCGGCTCGTGGACGCGGGTTCCGGCGCGGGCGAGCGCGGTCATCAGCACCAGCGGGGTGAGGTTCCGGAAGTCCCCGGCGGTGCTGGACATGCTCTTGTCGAACACGCCGTGGGCGTGGCTCTGCCGGGCCCAGTAGCCGCCGTGGGTGAGGGTCACCACGCAGTCGATGACGGCCCAGCCGCGCAGGCCCTGCCGCAGGGTCTCCCGGACGGTCTCCTCGACGGCCTTGAGGAAGGCCAGCGGCATCGAGCCGAGTTCGATGCCGAGCCGGAACTCGACGCCGCCGCCGACCGGCCCGGGCTCCACGCGCAGGCCGACGGTGCCGAGGAACGGGTTGGGATCCCTGCCGATCCACTCGACGGCGGCGCCCACGCCGAGCACCCGCTCGACGCAGACGGTGGTGGTCTCCCGGAAGGTGACCGGAACGCCGTAGTCGTCGGCGAGGGTGGCCGCGATGACCTCCTTCTGCACCTCGCCGTAGAGGGACACGGCGATCTCCTGGCGCCGGTCGTCCTGGCGCAGGTTGATCAGCGGATCCTGCTCGGCGAGCTGGGTCAGGGCGGCGTGCAGGGCCGGGCGGTCGGCCGGACGCACCGGTTCGACGACGGTCTCCAACGTGGGCGGGGCGAAGTGGCGCCGGGCGGCCGGGCGGTCGGGGCCAACGCCGAGCACGTCGCCGACGCGGACGTCGGCCAGGCCGTGCAGCCGGACGATCCGGCCGGGACCGGCCGCCTCGGCGGGCGTCGCCTCCCCGCCGTCGAAGACACCGAGGGCGGTGACCCGGGCCTCCCGGCCGCCGCCGTGGCGGATCCGGTCGCGGACCCGCACCGTGCCGGCGAAGATCCGGGCGTACGCGAGCTTCTCCCCGGCCGGGCCGCGCTCGACCTTGAAGACGGCGCCCGAGAGCGGGGCCCGGTCGTCGCCCGTGGTGGCGGGGAGCAGCGCGATGACGGCGTCGATCAGGTCCTCCACCCCGGCCCCGGTGATGGCGGAGCCGGCGAGCACCGGGTGCACGCGGGCGCGCGCGGTCTGCGCGGTCAGTGCTCTCCGCAGCCGGTCCGAGGTGACCGACCGCCCGTCGGCCACGTACGCGGCCAGCAGCGCGTCGTCGTGCGCGGAGAGCAGGTCGACCAGGCGGGCATGGTGGCCGGGGTCGCGCGGCGGGTGCGGGATCCAGCGGGCAGCCGGGGTGCCGGCGGCGTCGACCCGGCCGAGGGCGACGACGTCGGGGGTGAGCCGGTCGGCGAGCTGGCGCAGCACCCGGTCGGGGTCGGCGCCGGCCCGGTCCACCTTGTTGACGAAGAACAGGGTGGGGATGCCGAGCCGGTGCAGGGTGCGGGCCAGCACCCGGGTCTGGGCCTGGACGCCCTCGACGGCGGAGACCACGAGCACCGCCCCGTCGAGCACACCCAGCACGCGTTCCACCTCGGCGATGAAGTCGGGGTGGCCGGGGGTGTCGATCAGGTTCACGGTGGTCCCGCCGACGGCGAAGGACACCACGGCGGAGCGGATGGTGATGCCCCGCTGCCGCTCCAACGCCAGCGTGTCGGTGCGGGTGTTGCCGGCGTCGACGCTGCCGGGCTCGTCGATGACCCCGGCGCTGTGCAGCAGCCGTTCGGTCAGGCTGGTCTTACCGGCGTCGACATGGGCGAGGATGCCGAGATTGAGGGTTTTCACGAAGCGTCATGTCCTCGGGGTAGGCGGTCAGTGCCGTCAGGTGGGACATCGACGCGGCTCGCATTCTCGGGCTCCTCCCCTCGGTGGACGTCGTGCTCGATTGGAGCAGGCGGCGCGGGCGCCGGCAACCGATTAACCCGTTCGGGGCGGGGCGTTGCGTCGGCGGCGCAGCGGGTAGACGGCCCGGATGAGCCGAGACGACGCCGGGCCGGTGGACGTCGACCAGCCGCTCGCGGTCGGCGTACCCGCGGCCCCGCACGACGCGAGCGGCGAGCGCGTGCCGACCCGCGACCTGTCGGGCCTGGCGCCGCCGCCTCGACCGGCCCGGCGGTGGACGCCGAAGCGGGTGGTCGCCACCCCGGCCGCGCTGGAGCACCCGCACGGCCGGCGGATCGTCGAGCGGGTGGCGGCGCTCGGCATCGACGTGGAACGGCTGCGCGGGAACCGGGTCACCGGGCTGCGCGGGGAGACCGCGCGGGAGACGTACGCCCCGGCCAAGTCGACGCTGGCGATCGTGGTCAGCCCGCCGTCCCGGCGCCGGTTGCAGCCCATCGCGCCGAGCGCCGACTGGCGGGTGGACCTGGCCGAGGGCTGCCCGGCGCACTGCCAGTACTGCTACCTGGCCGGATCGCTCACCGGGCCGCCGGTGACGCGGGTCTACGCCGATCTGGACGACATCCTGGACGGACTCGCCGACTACGTCGGACGTGGGACGGTGACCAGCCGCCGGGTCGCGCGGGCGGGCGAAGGAACCACCTTCGAGGCGTCCTGCTACACCGATCCGCTGGCCCTCGAGCACCTGACCGGGAGCTGGCAGCGGGCGGTGCGGCACTTCGGCGGCTGGGCCGCGCCGGTGCAACTGCGCTGGACGACCAAATACGACGACGTGGACGGCTTCCTCGGGCTGCCGCACGCGGGGCGGACCCGGGTGCGGTTCAGCGTCAACTGCCGGCCGGTGACGACCCGGTTCGAGGGCGGCACGAGCCGGGTGGAGGACCGGGTCGACGCGCTGCGCCGGCTGGCGCTCGACGGGTATCCGGTGGGGCTGACGATCGCCCCGATCATGCCGCTGCCGGACTGGCGGCGGCACTACGCCGAGCTGCTGGACCTCGTCGCGACGGCGGTGGACGGGGTGCCGGCGCTCGACCTGACCGCCGAGCTGATCACGCACCGGTTCACGCCGGGCAGCAGGGAGGTGCTGCTCGGCTGGTATCCGCGTACCCGGTTGGAGATGGACGAGGCGTCACGCAGCCGCAAGCACGGCAGGTTCGGCGCGGTCAAGTACGTCTACCCGCGGGAGACCATGGCCGAGCTGC
The DNA here is from genome assembly GCF_053890995.1 of Micromonospora sp. I033. NCBI lineage: Bacteria > Bacillati > Actinomycetota > Actinomycetes > Micromonosporales > Micromonosporaceae > Micromonospora > Micromonospora sp. I033. Next base: position 12,094 of record NZ_JBSSLX010000116.1, read on the forward strand.
GGTCCTAGTTCGACCGTGAGCTGGCCGAGCGGTTGCCGGCCTGCCGGGTGCTCTACTGGACCTGAGCCACCGGGTGACGCTTCATCTCCTCCATGAAGGGGTAGCGCGCGGTCAGCTCGGCGAGCGTGCAGCCGGCCCGCCAGGCGGCGGCGACCTGGGCGACCTGGAGCAGGTCGGTGGCGTCGCCGCGGGCCTGGACCTCGCCGTCGACCCGCAGGTCGATCATGAAATAGCGCGCCTGGGCGCCGAGGCTGACGCAGACCACCCCGCGGTCGGAGGTCGCCTCGGCGCAGGTGAACCGGCTGCGCCCGTGCTCGGGCGCGGTCACCCGGCCGATGTCGAGCTGGTGCCGGGCCGCGGTCTGTACGAGGGCGGGAGCCAGGCCGCCCGGCTCGACCAGGTCCGGGTAGAGGCGCACACCCAGTGCCGTCGACACGTCGCTCATGACTGACTCCCACTTCCTCGTGACAGAGACCAGCAGCACGCAGGTTACGGGTGTGTTTCCGGCGCGCCTGGTCATCCTGTCCCCCCTGGACGCCCCACGGCAATAGGAACGGTCGATTCGACCACCAACGGGCCCCCATCCGTGGCCGGGTACGCTCCCGCCCATGGCCCGGATCCGGTGTGACTTCTTCTCCGCGGCGCTCGGAACGGGCACGTCGATGACGGTGCTGCTGCCCGACCGGGACTCCGCCGGGATCGGCATGGCCGGCGCGCCCACCGCCGCGGATCCGCCGGTGCTCTACCTGCTGCACGGCCTGACCGACGACGACACGATCTGGACCCGGCGCACCGCGATCGAGCGGTACGTCGCCCCGCTGGGCCTCGCCGTGGTCATGCCGCAGGTGCAGCGGAGCTTCTACTGCGACGAGGCGCACGGCAACCGCTACTGGACCTTCCTGAGCGAGGAGCTGCCCGAGGTGTGCCGGTCGTTCTTCCGCCTCTCCGACCAGCGGGCGGACACCTTCGTGGCCGGCCTGTCGATGGGTGGTTACGGCGCGGTGAAGTGGGCGCTGCGCCGGCCGGACCGGTTCGCCGCGGCGGCCAGCCTCTCCGGCGCCCTGGACGTCGCCCGGCGCCGCCACCACCCGACGCACCCCATGGACCCCGCCGTCTGGCACACGGTGTGGGGTGACCGGGACGTGGCCGGCCCGGAGGACGACCCGGTGGCGCTGCTGGAGCGGGCCGGCGACGACCTGCCCGCGCTCTACGTCGCCTGCGGCACCGAGGACTTCCTCTACGAGGACAACACCCGCTTCGTCGACACGGCGCGCCGTCGCGGGCTGCCGGTCACCGTGGACTTCTCCCCGGGCGACCACGACTGGGCGTACTGGGACGCGAAGATCCAGGACGTGCTCGCCTGGCTGCCGCTGCGCCGCGACGGCTGACGCGCCTATTCTCAGCGGATCGATCCGCCTCCGAAGGGATCATGATGCACCCCCACATCCGACGTTCCGCGCTGCTCGCCTCGGCGGTCACCGCGGCGCTGGTGGCCGGCGGCACCACCGTCCAGGCCGCCGGCGACCCCTACGACCACAGTGCCACCGCCACCGTCTTCGCCCCGAACCCTGTCCAGCAGCTCGGCGACCAGTCGCTGACCGACCAGAAGGACGCGGACTACCCGGAGCTGGCCGGGGCGTACCGGTCGGTGCTGCTGACCAACCTGGACGGCTCGGGCACCCTCACCGGCAGGTACGTCGTGGTCAAGAGCAAGACCGGCACCCCGGCCCGCGTGGCCGACGGCGCGTACCCGGCCTGGCACCGGGACGCCGACCAGTTCGAGCAGGTGATGGGCTACCACTGGGTGAACACCGCCCAGGCGTACCTCCAGTCGCTCGGCTTCGGCAGCACCCTGCGGCCGGTCAACCAGCGGCAGATCGAGCTGCGCATCGACCAGTACGGCGGCGACAACTCGTTCTTCCGCGACGACAAGGCCAACATCACCCTCGGCAAGGGCGGCGTGGACGACGCCGAGGACGCCGAGGTGATCGTCCACGAGTACGGCCACTCGGTGCAGGACGGCCAGGTGCCCGGCTTCGGCACCACGCTGGAGTCCGGCGCGATCGGCGAGGCGTTCGGCGACTACCTGGCGGTCACGGTGACCAGCTGGGCCACCGGCGTGCCGACCCGCACCCCGGAGGCCTGCGTGGCCGACTGGGACGCCGTCTCCTACACCCGCACCGCCCCGCACTGCCTGCGCCGCCTCGACGGCACCAAGGTCTACCCCGCCGACCTGGTGGGCGAGGTGCACGCGGACGGCGAGATCTGGTCCCGCGCGCTGTGGGACATCCGCACCGCGCTCGGCGACCGCCGTGCCACCACCCTGATCGTGGAGGCGCAGTTCGCCTTCACGACGGACGTCACGTTCCGCGACGCCGCGCTGGCCACGGTGGCCGCCGCGCAGCGCCTCTACGGCACCCAGGCCGCGACCGCGACCCGGGCCGCCTTCGTCGCCCGCGGCATCCTCTGACCGCGGCGGTGGGCGCCGCTCCCCGCCGGGGCGGCGCTCACCGCAGCGACGACCGGGCCACCGGGAAGTCGAAGTACGTGTCCGGGTACGGCTCGTCGACGTACCGGTAGTGCCACCACTCGCGCGGGTAGTTCTCGAAGCCGTGCGCGGTCATCAGCCGCTTCAGCAGCTCGCGGTTGGCCCGGGCCGCACCGGCGATCCGGGCGTCGGCGGTGTGCGCGCGGGGGTCGAAGCAGTCGAACCCGGTGCCCATGTCGACGGAGTTGTCCGGGAAGCGGCGCCCGGCGGGCGCGGTGCAGGCGACCAGCGGCTGGCCCGGCACGTACCCGGGTTGGTCGGGGGTGGGCACCGGGACCAGGGTCAGGTCGAGGGTGCTCCCCCGGCTGTGCGCGGTGGGCGCACCGATGTACCCGTCGGCGAAGAGCCGGTCCTTCGGCTCGTCCGGATAGAACTCCCCCTTCATCCGCTGCTCGCCGGGGAGCTTCGCCCAGGCGACGAACTCGTCCACCGCCCGCTTGGGGCGGTAGCAGTCGTACACCTTGAGGCTGCGGCCCTGCGCCAGGGCGGCGGCCTGCACCCGGTGCAGCGCCTCCGCCGCCCGGCGGGTGAGCAGGCAGAGCGGCTCGGGGTAGCCGGTGACCGGCCGGCCCACGAAGTTGTGCGCACTGGCGTACCGGATGTCGGTGCGGACGCTCGGGTCGACGGCGGCCAGGTCCACGATGTCCGCCGGGGCGCGGGGCCCGCTCGGGCTCGCCGATGGCGGAGGTGGTGGTGGGGCCGGGCGCGGGGCTGGCCGCTGGCACCCGGCGACGAGCGCCGTGGCCAGCCCGGCCAGGGCCGCGGCCACCCGTGTCCCGGTCTCCACCCTGCCGTGTCTACCAGCATCGCCGGCCTTTCGGGCCGGCATCGCCCGCACCGGCCCGCGCTGTCCTCAACCCCCAGCTCGTACGGCAAGATGGCCGGGATGGGACGGGCCGGCCGTCCCGGGTTCGCGGCCGGCGCTTCCGGCCGGCTGAAGGAGACACGGGTGGGCGCGGACGACGAGGGCAGGGTCACCATCACCGCGATCGCGCGGGAGGCCGGGGTCTCGGTGCCCACCGTGTCCCGGGTGCTCAACGGGCGCTCGGACGTCGCCCCGGACACCCGGGAACGGGTCGAGGAGCTGCTGCGCCACCACGGCTACCAGCGCCGCGGCAGCCGCACGGTGCGCCGGGCGAACCTGGTCGACCTGGTCTTCAACGACCTGGACAGCCCGTGGGCCGTGGAGATCATCCGGGGTGTCGAGGACGTCGGCCACGCGGTCGGGGTCGGCACCGTCGTGTCGGCGATCCACCGCGAGTCGACCTCCACCCGCCAGTGGTTGCAGAACCTGCGGGCCCGCGCCTCGGACGGGGTCATCGTGGTGACCTCGCACCTGACCCCGCCGGTGCACGCCCAGCTGCGCCGGCTCAACGTGCCCGTGGTGGTGGTCGACCCGGCCGCCGGGGTGCCGGGCACGGACGTGCCGGCCATCGGGGCGACCAACTGGGCCGGTGGCCTGGCCGCGACCGAGCACCTCCTTGGCCTCGGGCACCGCCGGATCGGCTTCGTGGCCGGCCCGCCGCACCTGCTGTGCAGCCGGGCCCGCCTCGACGGCTACCGCGCCGCACTGGAGGCGGGCGGAGTGCCGCCGGACGACCGGCTCGTGCAGTCCGGCGACTTCTACCACGCCTCCGGTTTCACCGCCGGCAGCACGCTGCTCGACCTCGACGACCCGCCCACCGCGATCTTCGCGGCCAGCGACCAGATGGCCTTCGGCGTCTACGAAGCTGTCCGCCGCCGAGGCCTGCGCGTCGGCGACGACGTCAGCGTTGTCGGCTTCGACGACCTGCCCGAGGCCCGGTGGGCCTCCCCGCCGCTGACCACGGTGCGGCAGCCGCTGGTGGAGATGGGCCGGCTCGCCGCCCGCACGATCCTGCGCCTGGCCCAGGGTGAGGAGATCGAGTCACCCCGGGTCGAACTCGCCACCGAGCTGGTGGTCCGGGACAGCACCGCGCAGCCCGTCGGCCGGTAGGCCGGGGCGCTCTCAGGCGTCGTCCGGAGCTGTCGCACCCGGCGGCGCCGTACCGGGCGGCATGGTGGCGGCGAGTGCGGCGGCGTGCCGGCGGCGCCGGGCCAGCAGCACCGCTCCCCCGACCACCAGCACCACCCCGACCGCGATCGAGGGGCCGGCGCCCGGCCAGGCGCCGGTGGCCGCCGAGCCGGCGCCCCCCAGCCCCGCGCCGCCGGCGAGGGCCGGCGCCGCCCCGGTCGGCGACGTGGCGGCCCGGTCCAGTTCGCCGGGGCGGACCAGCCGGCCGACGGCCGCGTCCCGCGGCAGGCCGAAGCCCCAGTCGAGCAGGGCGGCGCCCTGCTGCCAGCCGCGCTGGGTGGCGGTCTCCGCGCCCAGCACGGTCACCACCAACCGCCGGCCGCCGCGCTCGGCCGCGCCGACGTACGTGTGCCGGGCCAGGTCCGTGAAGCCGGTCTTGCCGCCGATCGCGCCCGGATAGTGGTCCAGCAGCATGTTGTCGTTCTGAATCTGGAACGCCTTCTCCCGCAGCGCCGGCTGGGCGGGGACCGTCGCCGTCCGGGTGGCCGTGTACCGCCGGAACGCCGGGTCGGCGAAGCACGCCCGGGCGATCAGCGCCAGGTCGTACGCGCTGGTGAACTGACCCGGACCGTCCAGGCCGGACGGCGTGACCGCGTGGGTCTGCCGCGCGCCGAGCCGCCGGGCCTCCTCGTTCATGGCGCGGATGCCCCCGGCCGTCCCGTCCGGGCCGCCGCCCAGCCGGGCCAGGGCGTTTGCCGCCTCGTTGCCGGACTTCAGCAGCAGCCCCAGCCAGATCGTCTCGATCCGGTACCGGCCGCCCGCGGCCAGGCCCACCGCCGAGCTGCCCGGCTCGATGGCCAGGTCCTCGTCGGTCACGGTGACCTCGCGGTCGGGGTCCAGCCTCGGCAGCATGGCGGCGGCCAGCAGCAGCTTCTGCACGCTGGCCGGTACGCCGTACTCGTGCGGGCCGCAGCCGCCGAGCACCGCGCCGGTGTCCAGGTCGGCGACCACCCAGGAGGTCGCGGTCACCGCCGGCGGGGCGGACGCGGCCGGCGGCAGGACCAGGCCGGCGGTGGCCAGG
>NZ_JBSSLX010000117.1:0-17700 GCF_053890995.1 Micromonospora sp. I033
GCCGCGCTCGCCGCCGAGATCGGCGCGCCCGGCGGCTACGCGGCCACCGCCGTCCTGCCCGAGCTGGCCGCCGCCGCCCGGGACCGGCTCGCCGCCGACGGGGTGCCGGCCGACGAGATCACCGTGACCGGCGGCGCGCTCGACGGCATCGAACGCCTGCTCGCCGCCCACCTGCGCCCCGGCGACGCGGTCGCCGTCGAGGACCCCGGTTGGGTCAACCTGCTCGACCTGCTCGCCGCCCTCGGGCTGCGCGCCGTCGGGGTGCCGGTGGACGACGAGGGCCCCACCGCGCCCGGGGTCCGGGCCGCGCTGGCCGCCGGGGCCCGCGCGCTGATCGTCACCAGCCGGGCCCAGAACCCGACCGGCGCCGCGGTCTCCGCCGACCGGGCGGCCGAGCTGCGTACGCTCCTCGCCGGCCGCGCCGACCTGCTGCTGATCGAGGACGACCATGCCGCCGAGCTGGCCCGCGTACCGCTGCATCCGCTCGCCGGGGCGACCCCGGCCTGGGCCTTCGTCCGGTCGGTGAGCAAGCCCTACGGCCCGGACCTGCGGCTCGCCGTGCTGGCCGGCGACGAGGCCACCGTGGCCCGGGTGGCCGGCCGGGCCCGGGTCGGCGCGGGCTGGGTCTCCACCGTGCTGCAACGCCTGGTCCTGTCGCTCTGGCGCGACCCGGCCACCGCCGACCTGGTGCGCCGCGCGGCGGCGAGCTACGAGCGGCGGCGCGACGGGCTGGTCGACGCCCTCGCGGCGCGCGGGCTGGCCGCCCACGGACGCACCGGGATCAACGTCTGGGTGCCGGTGCCCGACGAGACCGTGGCGGTCACCGCCCTGCGGGACGCCGGCTGGTCGGTGGCCCCTGGCGCGCTGAACCGGATCGCCGCCGCGCCCGGCGTGCGGATCACCGTCAGCCCGCTCGACGAGGCCGACCTCGGCCCGCTCGCCGACGCGGTGGCCCGCGCGGTCCGGCCGGCGCCCGCCGGCTTCACCACCTGAGCCGCCGCATGGCCCGGCCGGCGGCGGGTATCCGCGGTCGGGAGGTGCGTGGCATGGCTTCGAACGGATCCCGGACCGGGCTCTGGATCGGCGTGGCGGCCGTCGTGATCATCCTCGTGATCATCGCGATCGCGCTGGCCTCGCGTGGCGGTGGCGGTGGCTCCGGATACTGACGGCGCATCCGGCGTCGATGCCGAAACCGGTATATAAAGCTGGCATGGCCGAGACCGAGAGTGCCCCCGGAGCCCAGGAGTTCATCCCGCCGCAGGCGGACACCATCGACGAGCTGCGCGACGCCGCGGCGGGCTGCCGGGGCTGCGAGCTCTACCGGAACGCCTCGCAGACCGTCTTCGGCCGGGGCGACGAGAGCGCCCGGGTGGTCTTCGTCGGGGAACAGCCCGGCGACATGGAGGACCAGAAGGGGCTGCCGTTCGTCGGCCCGGCCGGCCGGCTGCTGCGCAAGGCGGTGGACGACGCCGGCATCGACCCCGGCCACATCTACCTCACCAACGCCGTGAAGCACTTCCGCTTCGAGCTGCGCGGCAAGCGGCGGATCCACCAGACGCCGGACCGGGTGCACATCACGGCCTGCCGGCCCTGGCTGGTGGCCGAGTTCGCCCGGCTGCACCCGGAGATCGTGGTGGTGCTCGGCGCCACCGCCGCCAAGGCGCTGCTCGGCCCGACGTTCCGGGTGACGAAGCAGCGCGGCGAGCTGCTGCCCTGGCCGGCCGCCGCCCAGCGCCCGGAGGACTTCGCCCGGGTCCCGGTGGACAGCGCCGGCAGGGTCGCCGACGCCCCGGAGGCCCGGCTGCTGGCCACCATCCACCCCTCCGCCGTGCTGCGCGCCGACAACCAGGACGTCGCGTACGACGGGCTGGTCAAGGACCTGAAGGTCGCCGCCCGCGCGCTGCGCTAGTCGCGGCCCTGCCAGGTGCAGAGGCAGACCCGGTTGCCGTCGGAGTCGGCGAGCACCCAGTAGTGCGGCGCCGCCGCGTCGCTGACCAGCGTCCCGCCGGCGGCCAGCGCGGCCTCGATGCGCGGCTGCACCTCCGCCGGGTCCACCCACACGTCGGGGTGCCAGCGCTGCCGGGGCTCGTCGCGGCCGGACTGCTGGAACCACACCGTGGGCAGCGCGCCCGCCGGATCGCGCACCTCGTCACCGGGCCCGGGCCCGGCCGGGTGCTCCCCGCCCAGCACCGCCCGCCAGAACGGCAGCACCGCCGGGAAGTCCGGGCTGTCCAGGGCGAGTTCGAGCCGGGCGACGCCGGCGTGCGCCGGGGACAGGCCGGCCTCGGCGGCGAGCGCCGAGACGGCCCGGGCCAGGCGGACGTCGCGGTCGGTGACCCCACCCACGTCGTGTGACCGGAGCCGCACGTCGACGTGGGTGTAGCGCAGGTCCAGGTCGGGGTGGTGGTCCCGCCGTTCGGCCTCGGCGCCGATGGCGTCCACCAGGGACAGTCCGGCGGCGAAGTTCGGCGTGCGGATGCGGGTGTGCAGGGCACCGAGCAGGTAGGTCCACCCGTCCAGGGCGGCGTCGTTGATCTGCGCTCCGGTCAGCGTGCTCATCCCGCCATGCTGTCGTACCCCGGGACACCGGACCAGTGCGACGGCGGCGGAATGGACCTGCGCGGCGGGCGCCGCGGGCCATAGCCTCGCGGCATGACCGCCGCTGATCTTGAACTGTCCGTCCGCAACGCCGCCGCGCTCTGGACGGCCCTCGCCGAGGCCCGTGGCCACGCGCTGGTGCGCCGGCCGGGCTTCCTGGCGGTGACCGGCAGCGCACGCACCGGGCTGCGGATCCTGCTGCGCGCCCCGGACCCGGCCCCCGACGACCGGGCCGCGCTGGCCGACCTGGTCCGGCGTCGGGTCGGCCCGGTCACCGTCGAGGACCAGTACGCCTCGGTCGACCTCACCGATCTCGGCCTCACCCCGCGCAGCCTGCCGGTGCTGGTCCGCCGCCCGGCGCCGGTGCCCGACCCGTCCCTGCCGGTCACCCCGGTCGAACGTCCCGACCAGCTCGACTCCGCCGAGGACGTGGTGGTGCGCGGCTTCCCCCTGGACCCGCTCCGGCCGCGCCGCCCCGGCGAGGCGTTCCCGGTCGCCCTCCTGGACCGGCCCGGGGTGCGGTTCTTCCTGGTCCACGCGGGCGGCGCGCCGGCCGGCGCCTGTCTGACCGTGCGGGACGAGGGCGTCGGCCTGTACTGGATGACCAGCCTGCTCGAACACCGCTCCCGGGGCGTGGGGCGGAATCTGCTGCGCGGCGTCCTCGGCCGGCTCGGCGCGGTGCCGATGACGCTCACCGCGGCGCGCGCCGGCCGCCCGCTCTACGACTCGCTCGGCTTCGTCCCGGTCACCGGCGCCACCTGGTGGAGCTGAGCCCGGTTCGCCTCTGGGCAGGGCGGGTGGGCGGTGCCAGACTGGCCGCCATGGAGCAGCATCTCTACGAGCCCGTCCACGAAGAGTTCCGGGACCTGTGCCGCCAGTTCCTCGCCCGGGAGGCCGTGCCGCACCACGAGCGGTGGGAGGCCGACGGGATCGTCGACCGGGAGGTGTGGCGCAAGGCGGGCGCGGCCGGGCTGCTCGGCATGGACGTGGACCCCGAGCACGGCGGCGGCGGGCAGCGCGACTTCCGGTTCAACGCGGTGCTCGACGAGGAGATCATCGCGGCCGGTTGCACCGGGCTCGGCTTCGGGCTGCACAACGACGTGGTGGCCCCGTACCTGACCGACCTGACCACCGACGACCAGCGCAAGCGCTGGCTGCCCGGCTTCTGCTCCGGCGACCTGGTCACCGCCATCGCGATGAGCGAGCCGGGCGCGGGCAGCGACCTGGCCGGCATCCGCACGAGCGCGGTCCGCGACGGCGACAGCTGGGTGCTCAACGGGCAGAAGACGTTCATCACCAACGGTGAGCTGGCCGACCTCGTCGTGGTGGTCGCCAAGACCGCCCCCGACCAGGGCGCGCACGGGGTGAGCCTGATCGTGGTGGAGACCGGCACGCCCGGCTTCGGCCGGGGCCGGCGGCTGGCCAAGGTCGGCCTGAAGGCCAACGACACCGCCGAGCTGTTCTTCGACGACTGCCGGGTGCCGGCGGACAACCTGATCGGCACCGAGAACCACGGCTTCTACCACCTGATGGCCAACCTGCCCCGCGAGCGGCTGAGCATCGCGGTCGCCGCGGTGGCGGCGGCGGAGAAGCTGCTCGCGCTCACCCTCGACTACGCCCGCTCCCGGGAGGCGTTCGGCCGGCCCATCGGGCGGTTCCAGCACAACCGGTTCCTCCTCGCCGAGCTGGACACCGAGGTCACCATCGCGCGCACCTTCGTCAACCACTGCGTGGCCGAGTACCAGGCCGGCCGGCTCTCGGTGACCGACGCGGCGAAGGCCAAGTGGTGGACCACCGAGCTCAAGTGGTGGACCACCGAGCTGCAGAACAAGGTCGCCGACCGCTGCGTGCAGCTGCACGGCGGCTACGGCTTCATGCTGGAGTACCCGGTGGCCAAGGCCTGGCTGGACAGCCGCGTGCAGACCATCTACGGCGGCACCACCGAGATCATGAAGGAGATCATCGGCCGCGGGCTCGGCTTGTAGCTGAACCGGGTGCCCGCGACCGGGTCGGGTGCGGGAGGATGGGTCACCCCTTACCTCCAGGAGCATCCGCCATGGCCACCGACCTGACCACGCCGGCACCGGCCCGGCTCGATGTCGCCCCGATCCAGCGGCGCACCGTCCGGCTGCTCTTCCTCACCCAGATCATCGGCGGCATCGGCGTCACCATCGGCATCTCGGTCGGCGCGCTGCTCGCCGCCCGGGTCGCCGGCACCGCCCTGGCCGGGGTGGCGCAGAGCGCCGGGGTGGTCGGCGCCGCGCTGCTCGCCGTGCCGGTCACCCGGATCATGGCGGCCCGGGGGCGGCGGCCGGGGCTGGTCACCGCGTACCTGGTCGGGGCCGTCGGGGGCGTGCTCGTGGTGGTTTCCACCGTGCTGCACCTGGTGCCGCTGCTCTTCGTCGGCATGCTGCTCTTCGGCGGCGGGACCGCGGCCAACCTCCAGGCCCGCTACACGGCCGTGGACCTGGCCGAGCCGGCCCGCCGGGGGCGCCAGCTCTCGCTGGTCGTCTGGGCCACCACCATCGGCGCGGTGGCCGCGCCCAACTTCGCCGCGCTCGCCGACGCCACCACCCGCGGCTGGGGCCTGCCGGCGCTGGCCGGCCCGTTCGCCTTCAGCGCCGCCGCGTTCGTGCTGGCCGCCGCCGTGCTGGCGGCACTGCTCCGGCCCGACCCGCTGCTCACCGCGCGCCGGCTGGCGGCGGTCGAGACCCCGGCCGACCCGGGCGCGGCACCGGGCGGGACCGCCCGCCGCCGCGCGGGCATGGTCGCGGCCTGGCGCACGGTACGCGGGCGACCCGCCGCCCGCCTCGGCATCGCCGCCGTGGCCGTGGGTCACCTCGTGATGGTCGCCGTGATGTCGATGACCCCGGTACGCCTCGGCGAGTCCCACGCCGACGCCGACGTGCTGCGGGTGGTCGGCATCGTGCTCAGCCTGCACATCGCCGGCATGTACGCGCTCTCCCCGCTGGTCGGCTGGCTCACCGACCGGCTGGGCCGGCGTCCGGTGATCCTCGGCGGGGTGGCCCTGCTGCTGGCCGCCTGCGCGGTCGCCGGCACCGCCGGGCACCACACGCCCCTGCTCTCGGTGGGTCTGGCCCTGCTCGGGCTGGGCTGGTCGGGCACCATGGTGGCCGGCTCGACGCTGCTGTCCGAGTCGGTGCCCATTGCCGACCGGCCCGGCGTCCAGGGCCTGTCCGACCTGGTCATGGGGCTGGCCGGGGCGGGCGCGGCGGCGGCGAGCGGGTTTGTCATGCAGGGACCGGGTTATCCGACCCTGGCCCTGCTGGCGGCGATCGCGGTGGTGCCGCTGGTGGCGCTAGCGTTGCGTCCGGCGCCCGTCGAGGCGCCGGAGGAACCCGGGCACCCCGCCGACGAGGTGCCCGTCAAGGAGGAGTGACACGTGCGGCTGACCGACTTCTGGGCGCGGCTGGAGGAGGCGTTCGGGCCGGGCTACGCGGCCAGCATCGCCAGCGACCAGGTGCTGTCCCAGCTCGGTGGGCGGACCATCGAGCAGGCCCTCGCGGCGGGGGAGGAGACGCACGTGGTGTGGCGCGCGGTGGTCGCCGCGTATCCCGACCGGGTGCCCGCGCGACTACGCTGAGCAGCCTTTTCACCGGTTCCGCGTGTCGCTTGTCGAGTCGTACACCTGTTCGGCTATTGTCCACAGCGGGGTGCTCGTCCACAGCTCGCGGCCCGTCGGCTGGTTTTCTGTCGGACCCAGCGCCTAGCGTGTCCGCGTGACGCGAAGCTCAGGAAAGACGCCGGCGAAGGCAGGGGTGGCAACGATGGCGGCAGGGCCGGACCGGGAGAAGGCACTCGACCTTGCTCTCGCTCAGATCGACAAGCAGTTCGGCAAGGGTTCGGTGATGCGGCTGGGGGAGCGGCCCGTCGTCCAGACGGCGGTCATCCCGACCAGCTCCATCGCGCTCGACGTGGCGCTCGGCGTGGGCGGCCTGCCCCGCGGCCGGGTCGTCGAGATCTACGGTCCGGAGTCCAGCGGTAAGACCACGGTCGCGCTGCACGCGGTGGCCAACGCGCAGCGGGCCGGCGGCATCGCCGCCTTCATCGACGCCGAGCACGCGCTCGACCCGGAATACGCGAAGGCCCTCGGCGTCGACACCGACGCCCTGCTGGTCTCCCAGCCGGACACCGGCGAGCAGGCGCTGGAGATCGCCGACATGCTGGTCCGCTCCGGCGCGATCGACATCATCGTGATCGACTCGGTCGCGGCCCTGGTGCCGCGCGCCGAGATCGAGGGCGAGATGGGCGACAGCCACGTGGGCCTCCAGGCCCGGCTGATGAGCCAGGCGCTCCGGAAGATCACCGGTGTGCTCAACAACACCGGCACCACGGCGATCTTCATCAACCAGCTCCGCGAGAAGATCGGCGTGATGTTCGGCAGCCCGGAGACCACCACCGGTGGTCGGGCGCTGAAGTTCTACGCCTCGGTCCGGCTCGACGTGCGCCGCATCGAGAGCCTCAAGGACGGCACCGACGTGGTCGGCAACCGCACCCGGGTCAAGGTCGTGAAGAACAAGGTCGCCGCGCCGTTCAAGCAGGCCGAGTTCGACATCATGTACGGCAAGGGCATCTCCCGCGAGGGCTCGCTGATCGACGTCGGCGTGGAGCAGGCGATCATCCGCAAGTCCGGCGCCTGGTACACCTACGACGGTGACCAGCTCGGCCAGGGCAAGGAGAAGGCCCGCGAGTTCCTCCGGGAGAACCCGGACGTGGCGGCCGAGATCGAGAAGAAGATCCTGGAGAAGCTCGGCGTCGGCACCGGCGCGGGCGACGCCGCCGGCGGCCCGGACCTGCCGCCGGTCGACTTCTGATCCCCGGCTGACTCGTGGCAGGACGACGCGCCCGCACGGGGCGGGGCTGGGACGCCAGCCCGCCCCGCACGGGTGACGCCACCACTCCACCCCGGCCGCGCCGGGGCCGCCGGGGCCGGGCAGGGGAGCCCGATGCCGAGGCGCCTCCCGCGCCGCCCCGCGACGAGGCCGAGGTGGCCCGGGAGATCTGCCTGCGGCAGCTCGCGGTCCGGCCGCGCACCCGGGCCGAGCTGGCCGGCGCGCTGGCGAAGCGGGGCATCTCCGAGGAGGTCGCCGACCAGGTCCTCGACCGCTACGACGAGGTCGGCATCGTGGACGACGCCGCCTTTGCCCGGGCCTGGGTGAGCAGCCGGCACAACGGCCGTGGGCTGGCCCGCCGGGCGCTCGCCAACGAGCTGCGCCAGCGCGGCGTCGACGGCGAGGTGGCCGGCGAGGCCCTCGACGAGCTGGACGAGGAGACCGAGGCGGAGACCGCCCGGGTCCTGGTGGAGCGGAAGCTGCGCACGGCCCGGGGCGAGCCCGACGCCGTGTTCCGTCGCCTGGTCGGCATGCTGGCCCGCAAGGGCTACCCGGCCGGCGTGGCGATCCGGGCCGTCAAGGACGCGCTGGCCGCGCAGAGCGCCGAGGCGGCCGAGTTCGCCGAGCACATCGACGCCGACGCCCTCGCCGACGCCGAGAACGACCTCGACCCCGCCGCCCGCCCCCTCGACTGACGCCGGCCAGCCCTGACGATCATGAGGTGCGCGCCGGGCCACCCGGCCATGACCGACCCCTGGGGAGGAGTGCGGCGTGTTGAAGGCGTGCCTGAACGGCGGGCGCCGGCGGGCGGAGCATCCGGCGGTGCCGGTGACGCCGGAGGATCTGGCGGCCGAGGCGGCCAGGTGTGCGGCGGCCGGGGCGGTGGCGGTGCACGTGCACCCGCGCGACGCGGGCGGCGCCGAGTCACTCGACCCGGCCGTGATCGCCGCGGCGGTCACCGCGATCCGGGCCGCCCGGCCCGGCCTGCCCGTCGGGGTGAGCACCGGCGCCTGGATGGCCCCCGAGCCCGCCGACCGGGTCGCCGCCGTACGCGCCTGGGCGGTGCTGCCCGACTTCGCCTCGGTCAACGCCCACGAACCCGGCGCGGCGGCCGTCGCGGCCGCCCTGCACGAGCGGGGCGTCCTGGTCGAGGCGGGTCTCTGGACCGTGGCGGCCGTCGACGCCTGGCGCCGCTGGCCGGTGCCGACCGGGCGGGTCCTCGTCGAGTGCCTGGCCGACCAGGTCGACGTGGCCCTCGGCGACGCCGCCGCCATCCTCGCCGCGCTGCCCGCCGACCGCCCGCCGGTACTGCTGCACGGTGAGGGCCCGGCGACCTGGCCGGTGCTCGCCCAGGCGGTACGCCGTGGCCTGGACACCCGGATCGGCCTGGAGGACACCCTCGTGCTGCCGGACGGCGGCGTCGCCCCGGACAACGTGGCGCTGGTGACGGCGGCTCGCTCCCTCGGCGCCCGCTGAACGACGCTCAGACGCCGCTCCACCGGCCACCCTTCCCCGCCGGCCCCGCCGCCGTCCTCGTGTGCTGAGGTTGCGCCGAGATCTTGGCGAGTTGCTGTTCGCCTCGAACGGGAAGTCTCCACGATCTGGCACGCCCCGGCGAGCGCCCGGCCGGGTGAGTCGCTCCCGTCATCCGCTCCACGGGCGGCGGGAGAGAGCCGGCGAGGTGCCGGGCCACCGCCATCGGGAAGCCGGGCGAGCGAACCGCGCCCGGGTGAAATGCGAGTCACCCTTGCGAAAAGTTGTCGGCCCGGAGAGGTCGGCGACGGGTCGTCCCGAGCGGGGTCCCGAAGACGGTCGCGCGGTGGCTCTGAGCAGGTCGGGAAGGTGACCGGGGCGGCCCGAACGGGGGAAATTTGTCCGCCCGTGTCCGGCATCTGGACAGCACTGCGTGACCCCCCAACTTCTCTCCGTCCGGGTGGTTTGATCATGAGTTCTTGACCGAACGGCCCCTGGCGACCTAGCCTCGCCATACAGGCTCACTTTGCCCGACCAGCGCAGGCTAAGCGCACAACATAGATCGCGTAACAGAACAGCATCACTTTGGCCAGCTACACCGGCCTTTGACGGCAAGCTCCGGACGGCCGGTCCGGAGCCGACCGACAACTGCAACCGGCCGCCGGCGATGCCCTCGACGTGGGCACCGCCGACGGAAAGCTACCCACAGCCAGCCGCTCCGGTCGGGCGTCCAGAGTCGCAGGTGCGTGCTCATCCGCACGCCGCCTGCGGCGCCGACGTTCAGGGGAGGCGGCCATGGCGGGGCGGCACAGGTTCACCGGCGGTCTTCCACGCGCTGCCGGCCGCTCCTCGCCGGGCGGCTGCCCGGACCAGGCCGGTGTGGGCGCGTCCCGGCTCGGAGCGGCCGGATGAGCGGCTTCGACGTCGTCATCCTCGCGGTGGTCCTGCTGCTCGTCGTGGTGGTGGTCGGCGCCGTCCTGTTCGGCGTACGCACCCTGCGGCGGCTCAGTCTCGCGCCCGCCCCCGAGGACCCGGCCTTCATCGCCGAGAAGGACCGCCAGGAGCAGTCCCTGGCGGCCCTGCGCAGCGCCGCCGACGAGGCGAACAGCACCATCGACGTGGCCAAGTCGGCGGCCGCCGCGGCCCGTGCCGAGGCGGCCGCCGCCAAGGCCGAGGCGAAGGCGGCCCGGGCCGAGGCCCGGCGGGTGCTGGACGACGCCCGGGCCGAGGCCGACACGGTGCTGGAGCGGGCGCACAACCAGGCCGAGGCGGACGCCGAGCAGCTTCGCGCCACCGCCCGGCGCAGCGGCGAGCGGGAGGTGGCGGTGCTCGCCGCGACCACCCGGGAGCAGGCCGCCGAGGTCGAGCGGCGGGCGGCCCGGATGGACGAGCGGGAACGGCTGCACACCGAGGAGGTGGAGCGGCTCGCCGAGCGGGAGCGGCAGCTCACCGCGGCCAGCGCCGCGCTCGCCGCCCGGGAGGCCGCCCTCCTGGAGCGGGAGCAGGCGCTCACCGAGGCGGAGGAGCAGCGCCGCCGCGAGCTGGAGCGGGTGGCGGGGCTGACCGCCGACACGGCCCGCGCCGAGCTGGTCGAGTCGATCGAGGGGCAGGCCAAGCGGGAGGCCGCGCTGCTGGTCCGGGAGATCGAGGCCGACGCGCGGGGCACCGCCGAGCAGCGGGCCCGGCACATCGTGGTCGACGCCATCCAGCGGGTGGCCAGCGAGCAGACCGCGGAGAGCGTGGTCAGCGTCCTGCACCTGCCGGGCGACGAGATGAAGGGGCGGATCATCGGCCGCGAGGGGCGCAACATCCGCGCCTTCGAGTCGGTGACCGGGGTCAACCTGATCATCGACGACACCCCCGAGGCGGTCCTGCTCTCCTGCTTCGACCCGGTGCGCCGGGAGGTCGGCCGGCTCACCCTGGAGAAGCTGGTGCTGGACGGCCGGATCCACCCGCACCGCATCGAGGAGGTCTACGACCTGGCCCGGCACGAGGTGGAGGAGCTCTGCCACCGGGCCGCCGAGGACGCCCTGGTCGAGGTCGGCATCACCGAGATCCACCCGGAACTGGTCACCCTGCTCGGTCGGCTGCGCTACCGGACGTCGTACGGGCAGAACGTGCTCAAGCACCTGGTGGAGACCGCGCACATCGCCGGGATCATGGCGGCCGAGCTGCGGCTGGACGTGCCGACCATCAAGCGCTGCGCGTTCCTGCACGACATCGGCAAGGCGCTCACCCACGAGGTCGAGGGCAGTCACGCCATCATCGGCGCCGACCTGGCCCGCAAGTACGGGGAGAGCGAGGACGTGGTGCACGCCATCGAGGCGCACCACAACGAGGTGCCGCCGCAGACCATCGAGGCGGTGCTCACCCAGGCCTCGGACGCCTGCTCGGGCGGGCGGCCGGGGGCGCGGCGGGAGAGCCTGGAGGCGTACGTCAAGCGGCTGGAGCGGATCGAGGAGATCGCGGCCGGCAAGCTCGGCGTGGAGAAGGTCTTCGCCATGCAGGCGGGCCGGGAGATCCGGGTGATGGTCAAGCCGGAGGACGTGGACGACATCGGCGCGGCGGTGCTGGCCCGGGACGTGGCCAAGCAGATCGAGGAGGAACTGACCTACCCCGGTCAGATCCGGGTGACCGTGGTCCGCGAGTCCCGGGTCACCGAGATCGCCCGCTGAACCGGGTCACCGCACGACGAAGCCCTGCCACCCTCCAGGGGGTGGCAGGGCTTTCGCGTGGACGGGCGGGCGGTCAGCCCTGCGGCTCGGCCACCGTGGCGCCGCCGGCCGGGGTCGAGTCCGGCGCCGCGGCCTGCTTCGGGATCCGGAAGCCCCGCCGCCGGGTACGCCGGTCCAGCCAGTTCGCGAGCGTGGTCAGCAGCGAGTTGATCACGATGTAGATGGCGGCCACCACGATGGCGGCGGCGACCACGTTGCCCCGGTTGGCCGAGAGGTCGTTGACGCCCCGCTGGAGCAGCTCGGGGAAGGCGACGATGTAGCCGAGCGCGGTGTCCTTGAGCAGCACGACGAGCTGGCTGACGATCACCGGCAGCATGGCCCGGGCGGCCTGCGGCACGAGGATCAGCCGCATCACCTGGTTCTTCCGCATGCCCACGGCGTACGCGGCCTCGGACTGCCCACCCGGGATCGAGCGGATGCCGGCGCGGAACGCCTCGGCCAGCACGGACCCGTTGTAGAGGGTCAGGCCGACGACCACCGACCAGAACGCCGGGACCGGCCCCTGGATGAGGAACGGCACGCCGTAGAAGATGAAGAAGATCATCAGGAGCAGCGGGACGGCGCGGAAGAACTCCACCACCACGCCGGCCGGGACCCGGACCCACCAGTGGTCGGAGAGCCGGCCGACGGCGAACAGGATGCCGAAGGCCAGCGACAGCACCATGCCGGTGGCCGCCGCGAGCAGCGTCTGCCGCAGGCCGGGCAGGATGAACTGGGTCCAGGTCGGCGCCTCGGCGAACGGCTTCCAGAGGTTGCCCTCCCACTGCCCGGCCTGGTCGAACTTGGCGTAGACCCACCAGAGCAGGGCGGCCAGCCCGACGCCGAAGACCACGCTGAGCACCGCGTTGCGCACGCGCGCCCGCGGCCCCGGGTGGTCGTAGAGAACGGTGGTCATGCTCATCAGCGCTTCACCGCCAGTCGGTTGGCCAGCCAGCCGAAGAAGTAGCCGGTCGGAACGAGGATCGCGGCGAAGGTGCCGGCGAAGACCAGGAAGATCGGGATCACCGCGTCGCCGTTGTCGTTGATCAGCTGCTTCATGACGCTGGACGCCTCGATCAGGCCGATGGTGCCGACGATCGTGGCGTTCTTGCACAGCGCGATGAGCACGCTGCCCAGCGGGGCCACCACGGCCCGCCCGGCCTGGGGCAGGACCACGATGCGCAGGGTCTGGAAGAAGGTCAGCCCGATCGCCCGGGCCGCCTCGGCCTGACCGGCCGGCACGGTGTTGATGCCCGAGCGGACCGCCTCGCAGACGAACGCGGCGGTGTAGACCGACAGGCCGACCACCCCGAGCCAGAAGTTGTTCAGGTTCAGGTCGTCGGAAAGGCCGACGCCCAGGGTCGAGTAGAGGCCGAAGTAGCAGAAGAAGATGATCAGCGTCAGCGGCGTGTTGCGGAAGATGTTGACCCAGGCCGCGCCGAAGCCCCGCAGCACCGGCACCGGGGAGACCCGGAACGCGGCGAGGAGCACGCCGAGCACCAGCGCGAGGACCGCCGACGCGCCGGTCAGCTTGAGGATCCAGAGAAAGCCCGACAGGTACGCGTCGAGGTTGGTCGGATCAGCGAATACGTGCATGCGTCGACTCCCGGGGCACGTCGTCGGCGTCGCGACAGGCCGGGGCCGGCACCCCTAGGGATGCCGGCCCCGGAACCGGTCAGACGCTGCCGCAGTTGGTCAGCTTGGTGGTGTCCAGCTCGGGCGCGGCCTTGCCGCTCTTGCCCAGGGTGGCGTCCCAGGCGGCCTTGTAGGAGCCGTCCGAGGCGGCGGTCTTGAGGATCTCGTTGATCTTCTCGCAGCCGTCCTTGTCGTCCTTCTTCAGGCCGATGCCGTAGGGCTCGGTGGAGAAGGTCTTGCCGACCACCTTGAACTTGCCGGCGTACTGGGACTGCGCGGCGTAGCCGGCGAGGATGATGTCGTCGGTGGTCACCGCGTCGACCTGGCCGCCCTCCAGGGCGGTGATGCACTTCGAGTACGCGTCGAACTGCTGGAGCTTGGCCTTCGGGTAGTCGGTCTGGATCCGCTTGGCCGGGGTGGAACCCTGCGCCGAGCAGACCTTCTTGCCGTCCAGCCCCTCGGGCCCGGTGATGGTGGAGTCGGCCTTCACCAGCAGGTCCTGGCCGGCGATGAAGTACGGGCCGGCGAAGTTGACCTTCTGCTTGCGCTCGTCGTTGATGGTGTAGGTGGCCACCACCAGGTCGACGGTGCCCTGCTGGATGAAGGGCTCGCGGTTGGCGGAGACGGTGGTCTTCCACTCGATGTTGTTCGCGTCCACGCCGAGACCCTTGGCGATGATCTTGGCGATCTCGATGTCGAAGCCCTCGTACTGGCTGCCGGTCTGGATGCCCAGGCCCGGCTGATCGGCCTTCACGCCGATGACCAGCTTCTTCTGGCTCTGCGCCTTGCCGATGACGCCCTTGGCCCCGCCGCTGCCGGAGCCGCCGTCCCCGTCGCCGCCACAGGCGCTCATGCCGAGCGCCAGAGTCGCCGCCGCGGCGATCGCCGCCACGCGCTTCATACGCATACTCTTCTCCTTCTTCGACGGAGCCGCCGGGGGACGGCGCGCTCCACTACGGACGCTCAGTGGGTCAGGATCTTGGAGAGGAAGTCCTTGGCCCGCTCGCTGCGCGGGTTGGCGAAGAACTCGGCCGGCGGCGCGTCCTCGACTAGCCTGCCGTCGGCCATGAAGATCACCCGGTTGGCCGCGTGCCGGGCGAAGCCCATCTCGTGGGTGACCACGACCATGGTCATGCCGTCGCGGGCCAGCGAGGTCATCACCTCCAGCACCTCGCCGACCATCTCCGGGTCGAGCGCGCTTGTCGGCTCGTCGAAGAGCATCGCCTTGGGCTGCATGGCCAGCGCGCGGGCGATCGCGGCCCGCTGCTGCTGGCCGCCGGAGAGCTGCGCCGGGTACTTGTCGGCCTGGTTGGCGATGCCGACCCGGTCGAGCAGGGCCAGGCCGCGCTCGCGGGCGGCGGCCGGCTTCTCCCGCCGCACCCGGACCGGGCCGAGGGTGACGTTCTCCAGGATGGTCTTGTGCGCGAAGAGGTTGAACGACTGGAACACCATGCCGACCTCGCTGCGCAGCTTGGCCAGCGCCTTCCCCTCGGCCGGCAGCGGGGTGCCGTCGAAGGTGATGGTGCCCGAGTTGATCGGCTCCAGCCGGTTGATCGTCCGGCAGAGCGTCGACTTGCCGGAGCCGGACGGGCCGATCACCACGACCACCTCGCCCCGGCCGACGGAGAGCGAGACGTCGTCCAGCACGTGCAGCGGGCCGAACCACTTGTTCACCCCGTCGAGCACGATCAGCGGTTCGCCCGTCGTCACGTCGTTCACCGTCCCTGTCGTCCGTACGAAAGCGGGGTCGCGAGACCCCCGGTTGGGCCACTGTAGGCGGGGTGAAGTGGCGGAACGCAACTCGAATGGTCACGGAGCGGTAACACCGGTCACCGCCGTACCCATGAGTCCGAATTCCGTCACGGAACGGGGCGTCCGAGTGGCGGTGGCAGCGGTTCACGGAGATCATGTGGGGATGACCGACCGGGTCCGGCTGACCGATTACGCCCGCGGCGGCGGCTGCGCCTGCAAGATCCCGCCGGGGGAGCTGGAGACGATGGTCGCCGGGCTCGCGCCGGCCGTCGGCGCCGCCGATCTGCTGGTCGGTCTGGAGCACGGCGACGACGCCGCGGTGGTCCGGCTGGACGAGCGCACCGGCCTGGTCAGCACCGCCGACTTCTTCACCCCGGTGGTCGACGACGCCTACGACTGGGGGCGGATCGCCGCCGCCAACGCGCTCTCCGACGTGTACGCCATGGGCGGCACCCCGCTCGTCGCGCTCAACCTGCTCTGCTGGCCCCGCGAGGTGCTGCCGCTGGCACTCGCCCGCGAGGTGCTGCGCGGCGGTCAGGACGTGGCCCGGGAGGCCGGCTGCCACCTGGCCGGCGGGCACAGCGTGGACGACGACGGTCCGAAGTACGGCCTGGCGGTCACCGGGGTGGTCCGGCCCGAGGAGCTGATCACCCTGGACGCCGGCCGGGCCGGCCTGCCGCTGTCACTGACCAAGCCGCTCGGCGTCGGCGTGCTGAACACCCGGCACAAGCGGACCGGGGAGCGGTTCCCGGAGGCGGTCGCCTCGATGGCCCGGCTCAACCGGGACGCGGCCCGCGCGGCGGTGGCGGCCGGGATCCGCTGCGGCACCGACGTGACCGGGTTCGGGCTGCTGGGGCACGCCTCGAAGCTGGCCCGGGCCAGCCGCCTCACCGTGGCGATCGACGCGGCCGCGGTGCCCTACCTGGCCGGCGCCCGGGAGGCGCTGCGCGACGGGTACGTCAGCGGCGGCACCCGGCGCAACCTGGACTGGGTGACCCCGTGGACCGACTTCGGCGGGGCCGACGAGGGGGAGCGGCTGCTGTTGGCCGACGCCCAGACCTCGGGCGGGCTGCTGGTCGCCGGCGAGGTCCCGGGCGGCACGGTGATCGGTGAGCTGCTGCCGGCGGGCGAGCACCTGGTCCGGGTGCGCTGACAGCCCACTCCGGCATTCGCGAATCCGTCACCACACCCCGGTGGTTCGCATCGCGGACGCGGCACCATACCCGATAAACTGTCATCTTCCCGCTACTCTGGGCAAGGTCGCCCGGGGAAATTTTGCCCGGAATGGTCACAGACCGGTAACTTGCGCCCGGCTGAGGTCATATGCACCCCACCATCGTCAGTAAGGCCCGATTCGGAGGCCGGTGGGACGAGCGCAGCGAGGAGGCGGCATGACCGAGCTGTGGAACTGGAGAATCGACGGCGCGGCGCCCGTGGAGGTCTACCCGGCGCTGGCCGAGGCGCTCGGCCGGGTGGTGATGCCCCTCGCCGTCGCCGACCCGGCCCGACTCCCCGCGTACGCGGTGGTCTGCGACGTGTGGGAGGCGCCCGGGGCGTACGGGACCGTGGTCGACTGTTACGGCGTGCCCGAGCGCCTGCCGGAACTGCCCAGCATCGCGGCACTGGCCCGGCTGCTGGACCGCAACTGCCTGATGCGCGACGACACCCTCGACGCCGGGCGGCACCTGCTGGTCGCCCCGGACGGCACGATCCGCCCGGTGCACTTCGACGTGGTCGAGACCGACGACGGCGAGGTCCTCAGCGACCAGCGGCTCTGCACCGTGGCGGACCCCCGCTGCCGGGGCTGGTCGCAGTGCCACCGCTCCCGGTGGGCGCCCGACTCGGTCGCCCCGGCCCTCGCCGCCGCCTGACCGGCGGCGAGGGGCGGCCCCGGCACAGCGCTCGATGACCGCTCGCCGCCTGATCGGCGGCGCCGGCGCAGGGCTCAGCCCCGGGCCGCCGGCTGCTGGCCCCGGACCACCAGCTGGTCCAGGAGCGTGGCCGTGGCCGTGGCCACGGCGTCGACCGCCGAGTCGAACGCGGCGGCGTTGTGCGCCGCGGGGGCGCGGAACCCGGAGATCTTCCGGACGTACTGGAGCGCGGCCGCCCGGATGTCCTCCTCGGTCACCACCGGGACGTACGGCTCACGCAGGGTCTTGATGCTCCGGCACACGGCTCCTCCTCGTTCGGTCCGACCAGCTCCACCCGGATACGCTGTCCGGGTCATGACTACCGCAGCCGCGGGCAGCCCGCGCACCTACCAGGTGCGCACGTACGGCTGCCAGATGAACGTGCACGACTCCGAGCGCATTTCCGGCCTGCTCGAACGGGCCGGTTACGTGCGCGCCGCCGAGGCCGACGAGCAGCCCGACGTGGTGGTGTTCAACACCTGCGCCGTCCGGGAGAACGCCGACAACCGGCTCTACGGCAACCTGGGTCATCTGCGCCCCGTGAAGGACAAGCACCCGGGGATGCAGATCGCCGTCGGCGGCTGCCTGGCCCAGAAGGACCGCGGCGAGATCGTCCGCAAGGCCCCCTGGGTGGACGTGGTCTTCGGCACGCACAACATCGGCTCGCTGCCGGTGCTGCTGGAGCGGGCCCGGCACAACGCGGCCGCCGAGGTGGAGATCCTGGAGTCCCTGCCTCTTATACCCATCCGACGCTGCCGACCAATA